>CALFYR010000465.1 GCA_937954195.1 uncultured Dehalococcoidia bacterium | reverse complement strand
GGGTGATCCTGTGAACGGGCGTCGCGGGATCGTGTTCTACCTTGCCATCGGCGCCGTGTTCGGCTACGTCCTGAGCCGCTCTGGCGCCGCCGACTACAACTACATCCAGGGGATGTTCCTTCTCGAAGAATTCCAGCTCTATGGCATCATCGGCACGGCTGTCGCCGTCACCGCGCCCGGCCTCTGGCTCATCAAGCGCTACGGAAAGACCGTTTCCGGAGCGCCCATCGTCATCGAAAAGAAGCCCGGCCACCGGGGCAACCTGTACGGAGGCATCCTCTTCGGCGTCGGCTGGTCGATCACCGGGATGTGCCCAGGCCCGGTGCTCGTCAACATTGGCGAAGGCAAGCTCTACGCCATCGCCGCACTTGCCGGGGTGCTCGTCGGTGCGGGTGCCTTTGGCAGCCTTTACCCGCGCCTCCAGGGTGCCTTCCGCCTTCCTCCCCTCGCCCAGGGCACCGGCGAGGGCTAAGCCGCTGGCGTTAGCCCACCCCCTCACACCGCGCACACCAGGTGTATATCCTCTGGCTCCAGCGCGAACAGCCGCGCATCCGGCTCGGACAGCACCTGGCACCCCCGCGCGAGATAGAACCGCACCGTCCGCTCGGTCTGGGAAGCCGAGACGTACATCCGCGCCGCGCCGCGTCGCCCGGCTTCGGACCGCGCCCGTTCGAACAGCGCCTTACCCACTCCCGTGCCACGCGTCTCATCGCTGACGTGGAGAAAGCTCAGCTGCAGCGTGCGCCCGTCGGCCCCGAAGAACTCGGACTCCAGCACCGCAATCCCAACCAGCCGCCCGCCATCGAACGCCCCGCCGAACCACCGGCCCGCATCGAACGACGCCTCGAACACCGGCGTCATCGCCTCCGCCTTGCCCGGTTCCCACCCCGGGACATCGAAAGGCGCATCCACCAACTCCAGTCCATTCGGCCCGGCGCGGAACACGCGCTCAATCCGCTCCCGCCGGTCGATCGTCCAGATCGCGGGAATCTCCTCCCGCCGCAACTGTCGGTACTCAATCATCGCAACGAAGTATCCGCGAGCCGCCCTCAATCCAGAATCCCCAATCCAAAATCCAAAATCGCGAATCCCCTACCATTTCCACATGAACCTTTCCGCCTATCCGCTCGAAGAGATCGCCGCGAAAGTCGGCACCCCGTTCTACTTCTACGATGCCTCGATCCTCAACGCGAAGCTCGGCGAACTCGCCGCGCTCACCGACGGTCCCGGCCTCGTGTGCCGCTACGCCGTGAAGGCGAACTCCTCCCACAAAGTCCTCGAAGCCGCGAAGCGCCACGGCATGTGGATCGATGCCGTCTCCGGCAACGAAGTGCTCCGCGCGAAGAAGGCCGGGTTCGCCATGGGTCACGACCCGGCCGTGGTGATGTACACCGCCGACGTCTTTCGCGACAACGCGCTCCAGGTGGTCCTCGAAAACGGCGTCATGCCGAACGTCGGCTCGCCCGGCATGATCCGCGAACTCGCCGAAGCCGGCTATCAGGGGCCGATCGCCCTCCGCATCAACCCCGGCTTCGGGCACGGCCACGTGCAGGCCTGCGATACGGGCGGCCCCTCAAGCAAGCACGGCGTCTGGTACGAAGACCACCTCGACGCAAAGAAGCTGGCCGATGACGCCGGGTTCCCCGTGGTCGCCCTCCACGCCCACGTCGGCACCGGACCCCAGATCCGCGAGTTCGACGAGAACATGAAGAAGCTCGTCGCGCTCTTCGCGCACCTGCTCCCCCAGTACCCGGATGCCCAATCGGTGAACCTCGGCGGCGGCATCCCCCACCCCTACAAGCCCGCCGCCGAGCCGTACCCGCTCGACGAATACCGAGGCATCTTGCTCGATGGCGTGCGTCAGCTCACCGCCGCCGCCGAACGCCCGGTCGGCATCGAAATCGAACCCGGCCGCTACCCGGTCGCCGGCATGGCGCTCCTCGTCGCCCGTGTGAAGGACATCAAGGCCACCCGCACCAACGAAAAAGGCCCGGGCCACGAGTTCATCATGGTCGACGCCGGCTTCAACGACCTGATCCGCCCTGCGATGTATGGCTCGTACCACAAGATCTCCATCGTCGGGCCAAACGCCGGACGCGCACCGGAACCGTTTGTGGTCGCCGGCCCGCTGTGCGAAAGCGGCGACGTCTTCACGCGCGATGACCAGGAGCTCCTCCAGCCTCGCGACCTCCCGCGCCCCGAAGCGGGCGACCTCCTCGTGCTCCACGATGCCGGCGCCTACGGCACCTCCATGTCCTCGAACTACGTGTCCCTCGGCCGCGCTGCCCAGGTCTTCTGGGAGAACGGCCACGCCAGCCTCGTCTCCCGCCGCGAAACCCTCGACGACATCACCCGCATGGAGTGTGACGAACCGCTGGGTTAGCTCAGAGGCGCGCACGCAAGTAAGCGCTACACGTCGGGCACACCACCGCCCCTCCGGATAGGCACGGGTCGCGCCGAACCACCACGCGCCAACAGAGGCCCGCCAAGAATGGCGGGCACGCGTCCGCAACCTCAATCCGTCGTAATCCCGGCGTAGGAAATTCGCCCCTCCTCCCCGAGA
>CALFYR010000464.1 GCA_937954195.1 uncultured Dehalococcoidia bacterium | reverse complement strand
GAGAGCTGCCTTCGCATGGACTTTCAGATCCACGAGTCCGTGGACCACGTTCACACCCTTTCGTTCGAGCGCTCGAGCCCACTCGATATTGCTCTCCTCGTCAAAACGGGCTCGCAATTCCACGACCGCGGCGACTTGCTTTCCCTTGTCCGCTGCGCGCAGAAGGGCTTTGACGATCGGTGAGTTTTGCCCTACCCGATAGAGAGTGGATTTGATGGCGATGACATGGGAATCTTCAGCGGCCTGCTCGAGAAACCGGACCACGGGCTCGAAGGTTTCGTAGGGGTGGTGCAGCAGTATGTCGTGCCGGCGTATCTGCTCGAACAAATCGCCCTTGCCCGATTTGTGCAGTCCGTGGGGAATGCGGGCCTTCCAGCGGGGCGCTTTCAGGTCGGGGCGGTCCAGCGAGGACAATGCAGTCAACCGGCGCGGGGCCAACGGAAGGGCGCTTCTGTACACCGAGGAATGATCGAGGTCGAACTTATCAACCAATAGGTCGAGGATGCGGTCCGGCATGGAATTGGCAGCCGTGAGCTTCACGACGTTGCCGAGTTTGCGGAGGCGGACGCTTTCCTCGATTTTGCGAATGAGATCGGCGGCATCCCACTCCTGCATGGAGGTTTCGGCGTCACGTGTGATGTGGAAGCAATGGCTCTCGATGACATGCATGCCAGGGAAGAGCGCATCCAAGTGCTCGGCGATGACGTCCTCCAGCCATACCAACCGTGGCGAAGTTGCGCCGTTAAGAGATTCCGCGTGATCCAGCTCGAGCAGTTGGGGGATGGTGTCCGGCACCTTTAGCCAGCCGAATCGTTCCGCTCCCGTATCGTCATGGAGAAGAACGGCCAGATTGAGGCTCTGATTAGCGAGGTAGGGAAAGGGCCGCGCCGGATCGAGGGCGAGGGGAGTGAGCGCGGGATAGACGAAGTTATGAAAGTAGCGCTCGATCTTTTCTCGCCGGGCGGGTTCGGTATCGCCGTAGCGGCAGATACGGATGCCGGCGTTCTCGATGGCGGGGAGAAGCTCATCGCGCAGGCAAGATTCGGCACACTCGCGCAGACGAAGCACCTCATCGCGGATGCGAGCCATGAGGGCATGCGGCGGAATGCCGTCGGGGCCAGTGTCGATCACGCCTGCCGACAACTGCTGGCGGCGGCCCGCCACGCGAACCATGAAGAACTCCTCGAGATTGGAATCGAGGATGGACAGAAACTTCACGCGCTCGAGGAGGGGATTGCGGCTTCGCCTTGCTTCCTCCAAGACGCGGGACTGAAAAGCCAGCAAACTGAGGTCACGGTTGATGTAGTATTCCTGGTTCCGGAAACGATCTCCCGCCATCTTATTGCTGCTCCCGGGCGGCGGCTTCGATGGCGGTGATTTCGGAAAGCACCCAAGCGGCGCGTTCCTGAACAACGAAACGCACGATTTCGGAAGCGCCCAAGAAATCGTCGAAGCGCCCTGGCCAGTTGGTGTCCTGCGGCACGATGGAGGAAATCTGGCGAACGGCCTTCTCCAACTCCGTGCTCAACCATCCATCGGTTCCACCGGCAGTTTCCGCGACGCGTTGCAAGGCATCGAGGTACATGCGGCGGATCTGGGGAGATTCGAATAGACGCCTTGTCAGCACGTTGGATTCTATGTTGTAGAACAACGGATGCTCCACCAAACTGAAGGCCACATCTTTGTCCCATGCAATGATGGTGAACCGCTCCGACCCATTCGGCCGGTAGAGATAGAAGTTGTTCATGCCTTCCGATCCGAGAAGGCCATCGACTTCTCCCACGTAGTTTTCCACGGCAAGATGGAGCAGCAGTTTCTCCACGTCGAAATAACGATTGGCCTCTTCGAGGATGCTATCGTCTGGGGCGCGGTTGACCGAGTGAATCATTTGCTGCAGCACTTCGGGCTCGGGATGAGTCTCATTGGTGCGCGGAGCGAACAGGGT
>CALFYR010000463.1 GCA_937954195.1 uncultured Dehalococcoidia bacterium | reverse complement strand
TAGGCCCGAACCAACCTACCGTCGCCGGAGGAAAGAGATGCGGAAACTATCCCCGAGAAGCAGCGTGGCTACGTTGAGAACGCCCAACGAATTCTGAAGCGACTCGCCAAACAGCAACGGTTGATTTCCTATACGGACCTCATGCTCGAACTCGGCGGCCCTGGCCGCGGCTACATTGGAGGCGTCCTGTCTGAGGTCTGTGAAATCGAAAGTGCGGCCGGCCGCCCCCTATGACTGTCATCGTGGTGAATAGCGGGAGCAACGATCCTGGGCCGGGTTACTGGATGTTGCCAATGGTCCCGAAAGTGACCAACGAACGCGACCGACGCATGCTCGCAGAACGCGAGCAACAACGCGTTTGGGCGTACTGGCGCGACCGCCCCGGGGAGTGACGAGCGCCCCGCCAGTCATCTAAAGTCCGGCGATGGTGGCGGAGCCCGAATTCTCCGTGGTGATCCCTTCGTACAACCGGCGGGAATCGCTGGTACGCGTGTTGCATGCCCTTTGCGAGCGACCAGGAGGCACTCCGTCGTTCGAAGTCATCGTTGTGCTGGATGGATCGTCGGATGGCTCACGTGAAGCACTCGCCGAGTTGCCTGTCCCGTTCGAACTGCGCGTGATTGAACAGCCGAATCGTGGCGCCAGTTCGGCGCGGAATGCCGGGGCTGCGGTGGCGCGGGGGCAGTTCCTGCTCTTCCTGGACGACGACATTCTCCTGGCACCCGGGGCGTTGAGCGCGCACAAAGATATCCAGTCCGAGATTGGCGGAGGTTGCGTCCTCGGGGACGTTATCAACGAGGCGGTTCACCGCGGGCTCCCGGAATACACCTGCAATGGCTGGGCGCCTGAACAGCTCCGGAAGCGGGGGCCCGTTTGGACTGACCTGTACACCGGGCACCTTTCGATCCCGCGAGTCGATTTCGCGCGAATCGGCGGGTTTGACGAATCACTACGGCGACTGGAGGACCTCGAGTTCGGCTTTCGCTGTGGGGAGGGGGAACTCAAGTTCGTCTTCACGGCGGCGGCTAGCGGTCGGCAGGTATTCTCGAAGACGGCCAGGGAGTGCTTGCTAGACCGTACGACCGATGGCGAAATGACCGCGCGGTTGTATCGGCGAGACCCTCGGATCGTGGCGATGACAACGAAGCGCCGGCCGCAAACGGAGGGCTCAATCCGGCCGCTGGTGCTCCGCGCCGCGGCGACCATGAGGATGCCCACGCTGGTTGCTGGCGCACTTGGCGCCCTGCCGTTGTGGGTTCCCGGTTCTCGCGCGGTGTTTGCTTCCTTGAACGCACACGCCTACCTGCGAGGGGTGCGGCGCGAGATGATGAGTTGGCGGGACTGGTGCGAGTATTTCAACCGAAGCGGAGGCTGGCTCGAGTGATGTGAGAGAGCCTGCTGGTACACTCCTGCCTTGGTTCCGTGGAGCGGTGTGCAACAGGATTTCGCGAGGTTGGTGAGTGATGGCAGGTCGTCTGGAAGGCAAAGTCGCGGTCGTGACGGGCGCGGGGTCTCAGAACGAGGGCATCGGCAACGGCCGCGCGATGGCGGTGCTGATGGCGCGGGAAGGTGCGCGGGTCCTCCTGGTGGACCGCAGGTTGGATGCGGCCGAACTGACCGCGAAGATGATCGCGGATGAAGGCGGTGAGGCCGCGGCGTTCGAGGCGGACGTTACGGATGAAACCTCCGCAGCCGCGATAACGGAAACGGCCGTGGCGCGATGGGGAACGCTCGACATCCTTGTAAACAACGTCGGCATCGGTGTTTCGCGACCGGTTTCGGAAGTGACCCGAGAGCAGTGGGACCTTCAGATGACCGTGAATGTCACGTCGATGGTGTTGTGCAGCAAACCGGCGATTCCTGTGATGGCGGCGAATGGTGGTGGTGCGATCCTGAACATCTCGTCGATTGCCTCACGGCTGGGTGGCGGGCTGGCGCCCTACGCGGCATCGAAGGGTGCGGTGGAGGCGCTCACCCGGGCGATGGCGGCGGACCACGGCCGGCAAGGTATCCGGGTGAATGCGATTGCGCCGGGGCCGGTGTACACACCGATGGTTTCGGTGCGCGGTATGGCGGACGAAGTCCGTGAGCGACGCCGGAAGGCCACCGTGCTTGGTACGGAGGGTTCGGCGTGGGACGGCGGTTGGGCCGCCGTGTACCTGTGTTCGGAAGAGGCACGATGGGTGACCGGCGTGGTGCTCCCCGTGGATGGCGGCGTGCTGGTGAAGTGACCTACCGGACCCGCCGGCGGCGTGATGTCCAGCGGCGGCCGAAGGCGTTATGGGCGACGGGTGTGACGGC
>CALFYR010000462.1 GCA_937954195.1 uncultured Dehalococcoidia bacterium | reverse complement strand
ACGATCTCGCCACGCCCCGTGCAAAAGGAACTCCCGTTGTGGATTGGGGGAAGTTCCGAAGCCGCGATCCGCCGGACCGCTCGCATAGGCACTGGCTGGCTGGCGGGCCTCCAAACGCCGATACAGGTCGCCCCGGTCGTCCAGGGAATCAAGCGAGCACTGGCCGAACATGGCCGAACCATCGATGACGACCATTACGGCGCCGGCTTCTCATACCGGTTTGGTCACCGGGACGACGAAGTGGTGCAAAGGCAGGCCGCCGGCCTGAGCCGGCTGCCCGGAATGACCGACCCGTGGTCGTACATCGCCGTGGGTGGCCCAGATGAGATCGCTGCGCGTGTGCGCGAGTACCTCGAAGCAGGTATCTCAAAGTTTGTGCTTCGACCAATCGCCGCGTCGGATGACGAGCTCGAAGCTCAGACGCTCCGCTTCCTCCAGGAAGTCGCTCCCCAGTTCAGTGCTGCCCCGGTTGCGGGATAGCGGTCAGCCGCACCCAGAGCCCGGGCTCACCCTCGAAATCGGCAACGAACGTTCGGGTCGCACCGAACAGGGCGAGCACGCCGCTCGAATCGGTGATGGCGACCATCCCCATGCGTTCCCAGGACGGCACCTTCTCGTTGATGAGCAGATCCTGCACCTTGCGGTGGTGTCCACGCAGCACGATGCGGTCACCTGCGGCGAGAAGGCGTGCGCGAAGGGCTCCCGAGTAATCTCCGGTGATTCCGCACGAGGGCGCGGCCGGGTCGGATTGCGGGGGGCTCGTGAGCACATCCACGCGCCACGGGCCAACGCGCGAAGGCCCCGGGACGTTGAGCACCGTCGCTGGAATTGGCTCAACGTCCTCCAGGCGCGGGCCTACGCGGGTGAGGCCCACTGATGCTTCGACCTCGACGTTGCCGAAGCGGACCGAGCCCCGGCCCTTCGACAGCATCTGACGGGCATTTTCCACGAGCGTCCGGTTCACGACGGGCTCAAGACTGTAGAACGACGCCTCGCGCTCGATGACGAGCGTGAGTGCTTCGCCCGGGAGACTCGCGAGCTGCCGCGTCTCGAAGATAGCCCCGACCGGTCCCCGCTCGCGCGGCTGCACTTCGAACGAACGCTTTTCAACGAACTCGAATGCCTCGCGGGCACTCTGGCCCAGCCCTCGCAGTGCGTCGCTCACGTTAGGATTCAGCTCCCGCAGAGCCGCCAGCGTCTGAGCGCGAACCCGGTTGCGGGTCGTCGTCATTTGAGCGTTGGTAGTGTCCAAACGGGGGGTGATTCGGAGTTCGTCGCAAATGGCCACCGTTTCGGCGCGAGATACGGCGAGCAGCGGCCGGGCGAGCCGCCGCTCGGGTGCGCCGGGGATCCCCGCCACGGGCAGCATGCCCCTCATGCCGCGTACGCCGCTCCCGCGGGCGATGTGCATGAGGATGGTCTCCGCCTGGTCGTCGGCAGTATGTCCGGTGGCCAGGCAATCCGCGCCTTCCTGTTCGGCCGCGAACGCCAGGAACTGGTATCGCATCATCCGCGCCGTCTCTTCGATGCCACGCCCCTGTTTCCGAGCGACCTCCGCGACCGGGCCCTCACCCGTCAGGCACTCCAGACCTCGCTCGCGGGCCAACGCTCGCACCCACTCCAGGTCCGAACCAGAATCTTCGCGGAGCTGATGGTCGAAGTGGGCGACCGCCACCGAAAAACCGAAGCGCTCCCGGAGCCTCAGGAGGGTTTCGAGGCAGGCGACTGAGTCGGGCCCACCGGAGACCGCCACCAGGACTCTCGAGACGCGGCGAAACATGCGTTCCCGTTCGGCGAACCCAGTGACACTGCGGAGTGTCCGTTCCAGCGTGGGCTTAGCGGGGGAAGAGGCGCTCCCACCAGGATCCCGTCCGTTCGCCGGTCTGTTGGGGCGCTGGGCTTGTGACGACAAACGGAATCTCCCCTTCGCGAATGAATCCGAGCTGTCTGCGCGCCTCCTGCTCGACGTACGCATCAGAACCGACGTAGTTCTTCACGGCTTCCAGGTAAGTGCGGGTATCTTCGAGCTCGGCTACGCGCGCTTCAGCGGCATCACGCTGTTCGGCAAGCTGCTGGTTTCGAATCCAGCCCGTGGCAGCCGTGTACGCAAAGTACCCCGATAAAACGAGGCAAGCCAAAATGACGAGGCGGGTGCGGGTACCCGAGAGCGCTCCCATACGCTTAGCCGTTCACGCTACGCCCGCTTCAGGCAAGATTCAAGGTTTCGACGTGACATATATCGTTCAGGGAAAGAACCGCCGCACGGCCCTGGCGAACGCTCACGGTGCTCACCGATGCCAGGTCGATCTGGAACCGCCGGAAGTTCGAGATCGGCAGCCCAAGCAACTGGCACAACATCACCTTAATCACGAAGTTGTGCGCAACGACAACAAGCGACTTCTCGTCCTGCGCGTGGAGCTCGTCGACAAGTACCCCGGTCCGGACCGCGAGGTCCGCGAGACTCTCGCCACCGGGCATGGTCACGTTCGTCGGGTCCGGCGCCGCCCACTGCGCCATGAACTCCGGGAACCGCTCGCGCATCTCGGCGAACGTGATGCCTTCTGTGTCGCCGACGTCCAGCTCGATAAGTTCGTCGCGCAGTTCAACCGTTCGATGCACGGCCCGGGCGATGGCGTTCGCCATCACCGATGCACGGGAAAGTGGACTCGAAAGGACCCGGTCGATCGCAAGAGGCGCCAGCTTTTCGACCACGAGCCGGACCTGCTGTTCGCCCAGCGGCGTCAATTCCGCGTCCTCGCGCCCGAGGCCGCGGCCACCTTCGTTGTGGGCCGTTTCACCATGACGGACCAGATAGAGCGTCGTGGTCACGCGTCATGCTCCGGCGCGCTCAACGGCGCCCAGAGCCGTGAGATGAATGGCGTAAAGCCGATAGACCGCCAGAACTCGGCCGCGCCTTCGTCGGCAGCCAGGACCGTCATCTCGAAGTGCGAAACACCGTCCTGGCGCGCCGCCCATTCCGCGACGCCTTCGAACAAACGCCGCGCAATGCCCTGCCGGCGATGCGAATCCTCCACGTAGAGGTAGCCAATCGTCGCGTGCCGCTCCGGCAACCGATCCGGCTGGTTGGCTTCAAGCGACCCACTGACGAATCCGACGATCTCCCCGTTGGCCTCGGCAACGAATGCGGCCGCGGCCGGCCGTTTCAACATTTGCTGAAAGTCGAGCGTGAATTCGTCACGCGTCACAGGAGCGTGCACGATTCGGCGATCCATGGCGGCGTTGTGCTGCCTGGCGCGCTGCCAGTGTTCGAACAACGCGGGGCCATCCCCTGGCGTCGCCGGGCGAATCGTCGCCTGGTTCACTGGTATTGGCCGAACCGTCGCCATAGCTCCCTCGCTTGAGATCGCTCATTCAGGACGATACCCGTTCGCGCGTACTTTACGCCCGCCGCGTCGGGGAAGAGCGCAGTGACGATTGCCTCAGGCCGAGCCGTCAGGTCCTGGTCAGTACGCAACCGCATCGTCAGTTCAACGCCGCCATCGATGGGTGCCGTCCGCAGGCGGGCTGTCGCCGCGCGGAGGTCGTACTCACGAACGCGCTCCCCGCGCTCCTCGCGCCATGGCATCGATTCCATAGCGAGGAAGTCAGCCACGCGTTGTTCGGCTTCAGATGGATTCTCACCTGTGATCACGGCCCGGTAATCGCCCCAGAGCATGGCCGCCTGTGGCGGAGGAGAAGAGAGCGCCATCTCCTGGACCGCTACAACCGAAAGATCTTCCGTCGCCTCAACGCTCAGACGGCTGCGGAACTCATCGACCGGGATCCGCTCGTCCAGCGTCACGTCCATCACCTCCCGCTCCGCCGTGAATCCCACCGGTAGCGGAGAGGCGAAAGCGAGCTTGGGATGGGGTGTGAACCCCTGTGAATACGAGAGCGGTAGTCCCGCCCGCCGGATGGCACGCTCCCAGAACCGCAGCACGTCCAGGTGCGAGATGTACTGAACGCGTTCGCCTTTGGTGAACCACACACGGATCCGTTGAGCACTCACCGGGCGATGGTACCACGCACGCTCGAACGCTCAGGGCAGGGCGTGAGCCGCCAGTAGTTCGGCCGCGGAGTGTGGATCCATCTCCCGTGCCGCCACCTGCGCAACGAGCCGCGCAATCTCATCTTCTGAAGTCGCCCGCTGGATACGCTCGAGGACGATTTGGCGCGTTATGTCCAGCATTTGGTGGCGCGCAACCGACTTTCTGTGCGCTTCCAGCCCGCCGGACTCTTCCAGAAACCGGTAATGGTCAGCAATCGCATCAACAAGCTTCTCGAGCCCTTCGCCCTTCGTGGCGGTCGTCTTCACGATCGGCGGCCGCCGCTGGCCAGCCGGCGAAAGCGCGAGCAGCGCCTGCAACTGACTCACCAGGACATCCGCGCCCGGGTGGTCCGCTTTGTTGACCACGAGGACGTCCGCAATTTCGATGATCCCCGCCTTCAGGGCCTGGATGTCATCGCCGGTCCCGGGGTTGTTCACCAGGATTGTGGTCATCGCGGTGCCCGCGATCTCCACCTCGTCCTGGCCGGCGCCAATCGTCTCAATCAGCACGTAGTCAAAGCCGAACGCGTCCATCACGGCGACGACATCGGCGATCGACGGAGCGAGACCGCCCAACGCACCCCGCCCGGCCATGCTGCGCATGTACACGCCGGGGTCGAGCGCGACATCTTGCATGCGGATCCGGTCGCCCAGGATGGCGCCCCGCGTGAACGGGCTCGAAGGATCCACAGCGACGATCCCGACCGTCTTCTCGCGCCGGCGGTATTCGCTCGCGAGAGCGCCTGTCAGTGTGCTCTTGCCCGATCCTGCTCCGCCCGTGATGCCGACAATGTGGGCTTTGCCCGAATGTGGGAAAAGCGCCCGGACGTAGTCCCGCCCCTCGGTAGTCCCGTTTTCGACTCGGCTAATGACCCTGGCAAGCGCGCGACGTTCGCCCGCGAGGAAACGTTCGACCAGGTCGTCCACGATTACTTCTTCACGTTCTCGTAGACGAACTTCACGATGTCCTGCGTATTCGTCCCTGGCCGGAAGATGGCCTTGAAGCCAAGACCCTCAAGTGCCTTCGTATCCTCTTCCGGGATGATCCCACCACAGAACAGCAGCACGTCGTCGACGCCGCGCTTCTTCAGCTCGTCCACAACGCGTGGGAAGAGTTCCAGGTGGGCGCCGGAAAGAATGCTCAATCCCACGACGTCCACGTCCTCCTGGAGCGCCGCCTCGGCGATCATCTCCGGCGTCTGGCGGATGCCGGTGTAAATGACCTCGCAGCCTCCATCTCGAAGTGCCCGGGCAACGACCTTCGCGCCGCGGTCGTGGCCGTCAAGGCCGGGCTTTGCGATAAGTACCCGGATCTGGGCGGTTGCAGTGCTCATGGTTCGTCCCTCGTACGTGTTCGTTATGTGTGGTTGGTAGCGTAATCGGTTAACTCGTCTTGCGCTCGATGAGCTGCAGGTTCACGCCGTGCGTCGACTTCATGGAAACGAAAGCGATTCCGTTCGCCGGGTTGCCGACACGGGCTCCGTGAGACCGAAGCTCCTCGACGGCCTTTTCCAGGTCATCGACTTCTATTGAGAGCATGAACGTCCCTTCGCCGCGCTCGGCGGCGAACTGGGCGACCGGTCCTTCCGCGGTCAGCGGCTGAATGAACTCGAGGTCACTCTCACCGATCGGCATGAAGGCGTTCTTGATCCCCAGGGCGGCCACCTCGCCGCCGCGGGCGCTATCAACAGCCAAGTCGAAGTGTCGCGCATAGGTGGCCGTGGCCGCATCCAGGTCCTTCACGACGATTCCGACGTGGTCGATTCGCTTCGCCTTCATGCGTTGGGGGCCTCCACCGGGAGTGCGTTGTACTGGATAAGCGCGAAAGGCACGCCGTGCGTCCCAGCCTTCACTGCCGAGATCTTCGCACCGGGCTGAACAGCCGGCCGCGCATCAGAAACGTCATAGCCAAGGCCGCGGAGGTGTGCGACAGCCGCATCGATGTCCGTCACAGTGAGGACTACTCCCCCAATGCGAGCCTTGACCTCGTCGTAAGACTTCACCTCACCCGGGCCTGCGAACTCGAGGACGACCTCGTCGAGTTTCGCGAACTCGAGGTGCGCACCGGTCCCGGGGCGCGACATCACGCGCTTGATTTCGATGCCGTAGTTCTCCGAGAACAGCTTCGCGGTCGCGGCGCTGTCATTCGAAGAGATAACGATGTGGTCGATCTGCGTAGCTCCGACACCCATTGGTTAGTGGCCCCCGGCAATCGGCGTAGCGAACTCAACCAGAACGCCGTGGTTCGACTTCGGGTGGAGGAAGCAAATCATGCCTGCAAGACCGGGGCGCGGAGCCTGGTCGATGAGCTCGATCCCCTTGGCGCGGGCCGCGTCGAGCTCCTTGTTCACGTCGTCGGATTCGAAGCAGATGTGGTGCATGCCCTCGCCGCGACTCTGTAGAAAGCGGGCGACTCCGGTGTCCTCACGCGTGGGCTCCAGCAGTTCTATCTCTGAGTTCCCAATCTGCAGAAGCACTCCGCGCACGCCCTGATCCTCGATGACCCGGTCGGCCGTGACTTCGAGCCCCAGCGCATCGCGATAGAACTTCATCGCTTCATCAGCGCTGTGGACGACCACGCCAACGTGGTGAATCTTCGTGAGCATGCTTCCCCCTAGGAATCGCTGGATGGTGACTGCTGGCCCGGCGGGCCATTGCGGCGCGCTGCTGCCATGCCCGCGAGCTTGGCGGCGATGTCGTGCCAGTGAAGTTTGTCGTGCTCCGTGCACGCCTGGATGAGTTGCGGCGGGAACGAGCCCTCCGCCGTGAGCTCCTCGTCGGAGAACTCGGCGATCGCGTTCACGAGCGCGTCGCGAGTCTGCTGCAGCCGTTCAAGCGCAGGCGAGAGCTGGCCGACGTCGCGCGGTGTTGGCGTCGGCGGCTCATCACACGAGAAGGATGGCAGCCCCTCCACCCGTCCGCCCCGGTAAGCGCGTAGCGTCGCCGCCGCCGCCGCATCGCTCTTCGCGACATGGTCGACGATATCGAGTACCGACCACTCACCGATGAACGGATGCGTGAAGTCACGGAGCCGGCAGGTCTCGATGTTTCGCAGGAGTTGGTTCCGCTCGAGTTCGAACTCGGCCAACAGCCGCCGGCGCTCATCTGCGCGTACCCGTGTGTCGTCGTCACTCACTAGATGAACACCGGTTCCCGCTGCTCGCCCCAAACACGGCGCAGGCAATGGCTGATTTCGCCCAGGGTCACGCGGGTCTCAACCGCCTCGACCATGATCGGGAGGAGGTTCTCCGTTCCGTTCGCGGCCGCTTCCAGCTTCGCCAGCATGGCGTTGACCGCGGCATCGTCCCGTTCGGCACGTAGCTTGCGGAGTCGTTCTGCCTGGCGCTGCCCAAGCGCCGGGTCCACCCGCAGGAGGTCCGGCTCGTCTTCCCGGGCGTTCACGAAGTCGTTTACGCCAACGATGACCCGTTCCTTGCCTTCGACCTGCATCTGGAAGCGGTAGGCCGCCTCCTGGATCTCCTTCTGCTGGAAACCCTGCTCGATCGCCACGAGCGAGCCACCCATGTTGTCGATGGTGCGGATGTATTCATTCGCCTCGGCTTCGAGGCGGTTCGTCATGTCCTCGACGAAGTACGAACCACCCAGCGGATCGGCCACATCGCCCACGCCGTTTTCGTAGGCGAGGATCTGCTGGGTACGTAGGGCGATCTGGACTGCCTTCTCGGTCGGCAGGGCAAGTGCTTCGTCCATTGAATTCGTGTGGAGCGATTGCGTCCCCCCGAGAACTGCCGCGAGCGCCTGGACCGTCGTCCGCACGATGTTGTTTTCGGGTTGCTGGGCCGTGAGTGTCGCCCCGCCCGTCTGCGTGTGGAAGCGCAACATCTGGGAGCGGGGGCTCTTGGCGTTGAATCGCTCCTTCATGATGCGGGCCCAAATCCGGCGTGCGGCGCGGAACTTCGCGATCTCTTCGAGGAAGTTGTTGTGGCACGCGAAGAAGAAGCTCAGGCGTCCGGCGAACTCGTCGACATCCAGGCCCGCCGAAATCGCCGCATCGACGTAGGCGATCCCGTCTGCCAGCGTGAAGGCTATCTCCTGGGCCGCGGTGCAGCCGGCCTCCCGCATGTGGTAGCCGGAGATGGAGATGGTATTCCACTGCGGCACGACATCCTTGCAGTACGCGAAAATGTCGGTGATGAGCCGCATGCTCGGCTTCGGCGGATAGATGTACGTCCCGCGCGCGATGTATTCCTTAAGGATGTCGTTCTGAACGGTGCCGCCCAGCTTGTCCGGGCTCACTCCCTGCTTCTTCCCAACGGCGACATAGAGCGAGAGCAGGATCGACGCCGTGGCGTTGATCGTCATCGAGGTCGTGACCTTGTCGAGCGGGATCTGGTCGAACAGTGTCAGCATGTCCTCGATCGAGTCGATGGCCACGCCCACCTTGCCCACTTCGCCGGCCGCCATGGGGTCATCGGAGTCGTACCCGATCTGGGTGGGCAGGTCGAACGCTACGGAAAGGCCGGTTTGGCCCTGGGCGAGCAAGTAGCGGTAGCGCTGGTTCGATTCCTCGGCGGTCCCGAAGCCGGCGTACTGCCGCATCGTCCAGAATCGCCCACGGTACATGGTTGGCTGGATGCCGCGGGTGAACGGGTACTCTCCCGGGAAACCGAGGTCCCGGGCCGGGTCCCAATCTGCCAGGTCGTCCGGGGTATAGATGGGTTCGAGGGGCATTTTGCCCGTCGTTTCGAAAACCTTCGCCCGTTCGGGGGCGCGTTCGATGGCTTTGGCGTAGGGGCCTTGAAGCCATTCGCGCTTGTTGGTGATAGGCATTATGTGGAGACTCCGGGACGCGTGAAAACCCGCCCGATGAGGCGGCGATTACGGCCCGAAGTATAGTTTGCGCCACGCTAAGGGAGCAAACGGCCTACGGGTCGCGCGTGTCCCGAGCCTTCTCGACCATCCGCTTCAGCCGTTCTGCCTCGAAGTCGATCGGCGGGCGAACGATTGCCAGCTGGCGGCGCCGGTCATGGAGCTCGTCGTCATAGGTGTGGATGCGCTGTGCGTGTCCCATATGTTCATATTCGGCCGTCGCAGCCCCGGCCTTCAATGAACTGGATCCCGCAGACATTGCCGGGTTTCCCCCGACCTCACGGCCATCTCAGCAATGTGATTGCCATAAATGAGGGCTTTCCCTCTTGACAAAGATGTTTATAATCAGCCTCCACCCTAAAAAAGGCACAATCTTTACCGGAACCATGAACGAGCGCCCCCGCCAATCGTTCCAGAGTTGCCTCGTAGTCGCGCCGCATGACGTGTCCACGACCGCCTTCGTGCGCGCCCTTCACGCTGCGTCCATCGCTGTACTCGAACGCGAACCGGGCCAACCGGCTCTCGCGCTCGGCCGGACAGGCGAATTCTCGCTGGTCGCCTGGTTCGTCGACCCGCGGTCCGCGTCTGCGCCCCTCGCCATCGTCGAACTTTCGATGGCCGGCGTCCCGGTCATCGCCATCCACCGCGATGGCACGCCCGAACTCGTCGCCGAAAGTCTGACCGCTGGAGCCCATGCATTTCTCGATATCCAGGCCGATGAACGCGTCATCGTCGCGCAGGTGCGCGCGGTGCTCCGGCGCGCTGGCGCGTATGATGGAAACCAGACTGATTCGGGCGGCCTGCTTCAGGTTGGGGACCTAACAGTCGATGTAGATAGATGCGAGGTGCAGCGCGCGGGTAGGTACGTTGCTCTAACCGCCTCGGAATTCCGGATCGTGGAGTTCATGGCCCGTAACAGCGGCCGCGTCCTCCGCCCTCACGAAATTCTGAACGCGGTTACGAATGACTATCAGTACCTTCCGCGGGAAGCACAGGACGTCTTCAAGGTCTATGTTCGCCGAATTCGGCGAAAGCTCGAGGAGCACGAGAACGAGCCCCAGTACCTGGTAACGGTACGGGGATTCGGGTATCGCCTCGAGGGTGGGCGAAAGCTGCAAGCGGTGGCAGCCCACACGGCCTGAACGCCTGTCTCCCCCGGCAGACTGCTTCGCGGGGGAGCACGGTGGGCGAATTCGAAGGCCAGGATGAGAGCATCCTCGAACGGCTGCAGGAGTCAGCTTCGGGCGATGCCGCCGTGCGCCAGCTTCGCCGCCGTTACGACCTCCTGCGCCAGGACTACGAGCGGCTTCTCGACCGCCTCGGTGAACTCGAGGACCGCCTGAACGATGCCGCAAATGCCAGCGCGCCAACGGTCCCGCAACTCCCCGGTCTCGCCGATGCCATTGCCGCTCCGCTGCTCAAGCTCCGGGACGACTACCTGGCCGCCCTCACGAGCATCCAGTCCATTGTGACCGGCCTTGAAGGCCTGGCCTCGGGGTTTAAGGGCCAGCACGCGGCGTCGGGCGATCCGGCAGCGCCTGCACCTTCGGCGCCGGATGCCGACACACGGGTCCAGAAGGTGCAGGTTGATGTGAAGGGCTCGGGCTTCGGCGACCTCCTGGACTTCCAGGAGCGTCTTTCCAGCCTTGGTGGCGTCACCCGCGTCTCGATCAGCGCGATTGATAACGAGCGCGCCACGCTGGTGGTCGAACTCGACAACTCCGCGCGATAGCAACAGCCGTACTTGAGGCGGTCCGCGGGCCTGCGGTATAACCCCGCTGGGGGTAGTCCCAATGGATATCGTTGCCTACAACGCGGCGTGGCTGAAAGCATGGTCGGAAAAAGACACCGACACGCTCCTCACGTTCTACAGCACGGATGTCACGTACAAAGACGGGCAGGTTCCTGCGGGGATAACCGGGCACGCGGCATTGCGTGCGTACCTGGACAACCTCTGGAAGATGACGCCGCCGATGGAATACGTCCCCGACGAAACATGGCCGATTCCGGGCGGATACTGCGGCCGCTGGATCTGCACGATTTCGCTACCTGATGGCTCCACCCGGAAGATGCGAGGCTTCGACCTCGTACTGCTGGAAGGCGACCAGATCACCTTCAACGAGGTTTACACGCACAACCTTCCCTAGCGGATCGTCGCGAAGAAATCCTGGATGTCCTGGGCCAGCAACTCAGGCTCTTCCAGCGCAGCGAAGTGCCCCCCGCGCGGCATGTCAGCCCAGCTCGTTATGTTATATCGCTGCTCGGCCCAGTGCCTCGGTACGCGCCACGGTTCAGCAGGGAAAACCGCAACCCCGGTCGGTACTTCCACTTTGGGGTATCGGAACGAGGCCGCATCGGCCCGTGCCTCGTAGTAGATCCGTGCAGCGCTGGCCGCGCTGTTCGGCCCCCAATAGAACATGATGTTCGTTAGCAGTGTTTCTTTGGAGAACCGTGCTTCAAGCTCGCCCCCGCAATCGCTCCATGTGCGGAACTTCTCCACGATCCACGCGGCCAACCCGGCCGGCGAATCGGACTGCGCGACCGTAAGGGAGTCCGGCTTCGTGCCCTGCACATTGCTGTACCCCGTCTCCACCGCCTGGAACAGGTCGCGCTGGGCAATCGCAGCCCGGTCATCGTCCGATGGTTCCGCTGGTGGCGGCGCGATAACGAAGTTCAGGTGTGCTGCGGCAACGGCCTCGGGGTAGGCTGATGCCATCTTCGAACTGATGATGCCACCCCAGTCACCTCCCTGGACTCCGTACCTCGTATATCCGAGCTCGGTCGTCATCAGCGTGTGAAACGCCGCAGCGATCCGGGAGATTCCCCAGCCGCGTTCTCGCGGCTTTCCACTCCACCCGAACCCCGGCAGTGCGGGCACCACAAGGTCGAAACCGCCGGCGGCCCCAAGCCGTTCGATGACGCCTTCGAACTCGACGATTGATCCCGGCCACCCGTGAATCAGGAGCAGCGGGAAGGCCGTGGGTTCGCCAGAACGCACGTGCCAGTAGTGGATATCCACTCCATCCACCTCGCAAAGGAACCCGGGGATGGCGTTCAGCCGGGATTCGTGCGCCCTCCAATCGTACGAATCCCGCCAGTACGAACAAAGCTCCTGGACGTACGTGATGTTGGCACCGTAGTCCCACCCCGCGCCTTCCAGCGGCTCGGGCCAGCGGGTGCGACGGAGCCTCCCGCGGAGTTCGTCGAGGTCGGCGTCGGAAACGTGGATTTCGAAAGGTCGCGGCGGCATGGCCGCGACTATACCCCCGACCCGACACCTTCGACAGACATACGTCATTCGTTGACCGGGAGCAGGTGCGAACCTACGATGAAGGGCCTGTGCTGAGGTAGCTCAGTTGGTAGAGCACGGCACTGAAAATGCCGGTGTCCCCAGTTCGACCCTGGGCCTCAGCACCAACTTCCAGATTCAGAGCTCGACGATAACGTCGGGCTCTTTTCGTTGGCGGGGCGTCGGCACAGTAACCGACACAGTAACTAGTTCAGCAA
>CALFYR010000461.1 GCA_937954195.1 uncultured Dehalococcoidia bacterium | reverse complement strand
AGGATGAGCGCCACGCGCGCATCGCGGAAATTGCCGTTAGCCATCGCGGTATGCTAGGTTGACAGAGTCCAGACGATAGGCAAAGGAAGACCGAGAAGAAGGTTGCTGACAAAAGAGCGCAAAACTGACCTCATCCGTGAATTCGCCACGAAAGATGGCGATACCGGCTCGCCCGAAGTCCAGGTCGCGATCCTGACGGAACGCATCAAGTACCTGACGACTCACCTGAAGGCGAACAAGCACGACTACCACACGCGTCGTGGTCTGCTGAAGCTCGTCGGCCAGCGCCGCCGCCAGCTTCGCTACCTCAACAACCGCGACGTGAACCGGTACCGCGAAGTAATCGCCCGCCTCGGCCTCCGCAAGTAAGCGGAGGCCTTTGTGCGTGCGCCGCGCGCATAGCAGCAGCCCACAAACCCGCGCTCGATACTTTGGCCGCGTCCCCTCTTTGGCCCATGGACGAAGGACGTCCTCCGTTGGCCCCGTGAACCCGGGGATTGGGCACAGTTGTTGGAAGCAGAGATAGAAACAGAAGGCATGAACGAACCCAAAACCTACGAACTCGAAGTCGGGGGCAAGACCCTCACCATTCAGCACGGCATCCTCGCCCAGCAGGCGAACGGCGCCGTTACGGTCCGCCTCGGCGATACCGTCGTGCTCGTCACCGCCTGCATGGCCGAAGCCCGGGAAGGTATCGACTTCTTCCCGCTGACGATCGATTACGAAGAGCGCCTCTACGCGGTCGGCAAGATCCCCGGCGGGTTCCCCCGCCGCGAGGGCCGCGCCAGCAACGACGGCATCCTGGCGATGCGGTTGACCGACCGGCCGTTGCGCCCGCTCTTCCCGAAGGGCTTCCGCAACGAAGTACAGATTGTGGCGACCACGCTTTCGGCCGACCGCGAACACCAGCCGGATACGCTCATCACCATCGGTGCGAGCGCGGCGCTTTCGATTAGCGACATCCCCTTCAACGGGCCTGTGTCTTCCGTCCGGGTGACGCGGGTGGATGGCGAGTTTGTTGTGAACCCCACCTTCGACCAGGCTGAAGCCGGAGACCTCGACATCATCGTCGCGGGTACGAAGGACGCAGTCGTGATGGTTGAAGCGGGCGCGAAGCAGGTCCCTGAGGACGTCGTCCTCGAGGCGATCGAAGTGGCGATGAACGCGAACCGCCAGATCATCGAGCTGCAGGAACAGATCGCCGCGGAAGCCGCGCCGGAGAAGAAGCCGTTTACCCCGGCGAAGGAAAACCCGGACGCGATGGCCGCCATCGGCGACTACCTGAAGGACCGCATTCCGGACCTGGTGGCGAACGCCGCCAGCGAGCGCAGCGATGCGAATAAGGCCGTGCAGCTGGAGCTTCGCGAGAAGTTCGGCGAGCAATTCGCCGCGAACGAGATCAGCGATGCGCTGTACAACACCATCAAGAAGGCGCTCCGCCGCCAGATCCTCGAAGACGGGAAGCGCGCCGATGGCCGCAACATCACCGAGGTCCGGCCGCTCGACATCCACGTGGGTGTGCTGCCGCGGACGCACGGCACCGGTCTCTTCCAGCGCGGCGAGACGCAGGTGCTCACCATCGCCACCCTCGGCGGGCTGAGCATGGCGCAGAAGCTCGACACGCTATCGCCCGATGAATCCAAGCGCTACATGCACCACTACAACTTCCCGCCGTACTCGGTCGGTGAAGTTCGGCCGATGCGCGGCGCAGGCCGCCGCGAAATCGGTCACGGCGCACTTGCCGAACGGGCCCTCGAACCGGTCATCCCGACCGAGGAGGAGTTCCCCTATGCGCTGCGCCTCGTGAGCGAGGTGATGTCATCCAACGGCTCGACCTCCATGGCGAGCGTTTGCGGTAGCACCCTTTCGCTGATGGACGCCGGTGTGCCGATCAAGTCGCCGGTCGCGGGCATCGCGATGGGCCTGATCATGGGCGAGGATGGCAACTACAAGGTGCTGACCGACATCGCCGGCCAGGAAGACTTCATGGGCGACATGGACTTCAAGGTCGCCGGTACCGCCGAAGGCATCACAGCCCTGCAGATGGACATCAAGATCGGCGGCGTCTCGCGGGAACTCCTGACGACGGCGCTGAACCAGGCGAAGGACGCGCGGACGTTCATCCTCGGGAAGATGCTCGAGGTCATCCCCGAGCCGCGGACCGAGATGTCCCCGCACGCGCCGAAGATGTACAAGATCAAGATTCAGCAGGATCAGATCGGCACGATCATCGGCCCGGGCGGCAAGATGGTTCGCAAGATCCAGGAAGAATCGGGCGGCGCCACTATCGATATCCAGGAAGACGGCACGGTCATCGTCGGTTCGCCGAACGAAGAGATCGCTCAGGCTGCCATCCGGATGATCGAAGGCCTCACCAAAGAGGTGAAGGTCGGCGAGATCTACACCGGTAAGGTGACTCGCCTCCTGAACTTCGGCGTGTTCGTGGAGATCCTTCCCGGCAAGGAAGGCCTCGTCCACATTTCGCAGCTCGGTGAAGACCACGTCGAGACCGTCGAAGACGAAGTCCAGGCTGGCGACGAAGTGACCGTGATGGTTACGGAAATCGACAACCTTGGCCGCATCAACCTCTCCCGCCGAGCTGTGCTGCTCGGCGAAGAGCCGCCTCCTCCGGGTTCCGGTGGTGGCGGTGGCCGCGGGGGTCCCCGTGGCGGCGGCGGCGGACGCGACCGCGGCCCTCGCGGCGGCGGTGACCGCGGCGGCGATCGGGGCGGACGCGGATTCGACCGTGGTGGAGATCGCGGCGGCGACCGGGGCGGACGTGGATTCGACCGGGGTGGCGACCGTGGCGGCAATCGCGGTGGCGGCGGCGATCGGGGCGGCGACCGCGCGCCGCGGCGCAGCGCCGACGGAAGCACGCCGGTTGGTGGCGCGAGCCGCGGCTGGGTGCGGCGTTCCGAATCTGAAGCGGGAGCTCCGCCCCCGCCTCCATCCCCGCGCCGGGACTTCGGCGGCGGAATGGACGACGACTAGCGTTCGTCTCAACGGAATCAACGAAGGCCCTCCACGGAGGGCCTTCTTGCTGCCCGAAACGTCCGGATGGGTACGCCGCGGCCCGGCACAACGACCCCTGAGAAGTTCGCCGGCCTGCGTTACCCGTTCGCGCATTCCACCGATGGAGGCATGGACATGGGCAAGCTCGATGGGAAGGTTGCGATCGTCACGGGCGCTGGCTCGGGGATTGGCAAGTCGGCGGCGCTGCTGTTCGCACGCGAAGGCGCCAAAGTGGTCTGCGCCGACATCTCCGGGGCAGAGGACGGCACCGCGAGCGAAATCGGCGCTGCGGCGGTAGCCGTCCGGACCGACGTCGCGAGGGCCGCAGACGTCCAGGCGATGGTCGCTCGCGCGATCAGCGAGTTCGGCAGGCTGGACATCGCGTTCAACAACGCCGGCATCGAAGGACCGCAGGCGCAGACCGCGGACTACGAGGAAGCCGACTTCGACCGCGTGATCGCCGTCAACCTGAAGGGCGTGTTTCTCGGGATGAAGTACGAAATCCCGGCGATGCTGCAATCGGGAGGCGGAGCGATCATCAACACGGCGTCCGTGGCCGGGCTCGTCGGCTTTCCGAACATCGTCGCCTATTGCGCGTCCAAGGGCGCCGTAGTGCAGATGTCCAGGACCGCCGCGCTCGAATACCCACCCAGGGCATCCGTGTGAACGCCATCTGTCCGGGCGTGATCTGGACGCCGATGGTCGCGCGCTTCTCCGGAGGTTCCGAAGCCGGACGGAAGGCGGTGAGCAACATGGAACCCGTTGGGCGGGTCGGTACCCCCGAGGAAGTCGCCGCCCTCGCGCTGTACCTCGCCAGCGACGACGCCAACTTCGTGACGGGCGCGGCAGTTCCCATCGATGGCGGGTTGACCGCCCGCTAACCATGAACCGGGCCCCTCGAAACTCGAGGGGCCCTTCGGCACCGCTCTCGATGTTCGCTAGACGGATGTCTCGACGTCGAGCGGCGCGAGTTCGTCGGCGACCAACTCATAGGTTCGCTCTGCCTGCTCCCGTTCGTGCTGGAGGTGTTCCGCCCGCTGCTTCAGGACGTGGAGCCAACGGTGAACCATGATGAACGCGGCAAGGTCTCCGATCCCGCCAAGCACCCGGGCCTGCCAGCCCTTGCCCCATTCGCCCGTGTTCCGGGTAACGAGCCGGGTGGTGCCGTCGGGCTCCTCGTAGAGCGCGGTGCACCATGTCCAGGCGATACCGGGCTCCGGTTCGCCAGCGAGCAGCAGGAAGCGGTTCTTCTCCAGGTCCTTCACCGGGAAGTTTGCTCCCCGGCCCAGGGGGATTTCATCGCCCGGTTTGAGGCCCTGGAACTGCGGCAGGACGGTTTTGGAGCTTGTACCGTCGAGGAAGCCGAACAGACGGGCGAGGAAGTCCCAACTGTAAAGCCCGCCACGGCCCTTGCCCATCTGCACGAGCCACGGGTAGATGGCGTCCGGAGGGGCGTTCACGGTGATGGCGCGCGTGGTGAAGTAGGGAGTGCGAACCACGGGGTCGCCGGGCATGTGCCGCTCCCGCTCCTCGGGCGTTGTGCCCCAG
>CALFYR010000460.1 GCA_937954195.1 uncultured Dehalococcoidia bacterium | reverse complement strand
CCAGCCCGGGTTGCGGCTGGTGGGGCGGCGAGTCCAACCGGCGGCAGCCTGAACGTTCAATGTGCGCTACTTCACCGACTGTTTCGCGCCGCACGAAACCGAACGGCCGCCCGCGGCGTCTGGATAGGCATCAACCCCTTGAGGACGTACCCATGCAACGCATGTTCCCCGGGCGCAGGTGGCTGACCGCCGCGCTCGTTACCACGCTGGTGGCGATGTCGCTCGTCGCGGTGGCCTGTGACGACAGCGAGGATGACCCGACCCCGACCCCGGCGCCTTCGACACCGACGACGCCCGCGGGCGAAACGCCGACGCAGGCCCCGAACGAATCGCCCACCCCGGCGCCGAACGACCCGACCATCACTCCGACGCCCGATGCCGAAACGCCGGAAGGCTTCGAAGAAGCGCTCCGCGACCTCGAAGAGCAGCTCCGCAGCGGCGGGCTCGACGCCATCACCGCTCGCCTCCTCATCGAGGAGTACCTCTGCAAAGAGAGCGACCTGCAGCCCGGCCTCGGCCAGCCTGAATGCACCACCGCAGGCGAGGTTATCCGCGCGATCCTGCTTTCCGGCTGGCGCTCCGAGGGCGGCCTTCGCAAGGTCGAATCCGTGGTCGCCTTCCTGCAGCAGGTAAACGGCGACCACACCCCGGACGCGACGGACACCTGGGGCAGCGGCGACTTCGACGTCTACGCGTTCGATTCGAGCGTGGACCGCGCGGTGATCACGTTCATGGTGGAATGCCAGCAGAACTTCCAGTGCGAAGGTAGCGTGATGCGCGTGGCCATGGTGCTGGACTTCGAATACGAGGACGGCCGCTGGATGGTCAGCCGGATCATGAACGCGTTCGTGTTGTTCGAAGACTTCCTCGAGCCGACGGAGGAAGGCGGCGCCTACTTCCCTGAGTGGGAACGGCTGGATTAACGCAGGCTCTCTCCTGTGGTGTGTGGCGAGCCGCCCCGTTTCCCGGGGCGGCTCGTTTCGTTCCGCCATGTTGGGCCGTTCGGCCATCGCGGGGGGTTGGCCGGGGTGGTGATAATGGTCCCATGAACATCCTCGTGACCACCGACGGATCCGAACAATCGCTCTGCATCCTGCCGCACGCGTTGCGGATTGCCCGGCTGCTGGATGCCGACGTAACGCTTGCCCAGGTGTTCGAACCTGCCTGGCACCCCGCAGCGCCTTCGGAACGGGACGCGTTGCTGAAGACGGTGCTTCGAACGCATGGGGTGACCGGCGACGTCCTGAGCGTGGAACAACCGAAAGGCGAGAGCGTCGCGGGGGCAATCCATCGCGCCGCCGACGCGATCGACGCGGCCGCCATCGCCATCTCGACGCACGGGCGGGGAGCAATCGCCCACGCCATCCTCGGCAGCGTCGCGCTGGATGTGGTCGCGAAGGCCGACCTCCCCGTGATGGTACTCACCGGGTGCCCGCCGGCGCCGACGGGGGATGGCCCACTTCACCTCCTGGTGACGTTCGACGGTTCCGAAGATGCGCAACGCGCCGTTGCGGGGCTGAAGCGGCTGCTCGTGCCGGGCAGGGTGAAGGTCACCCTCTTTGAAGTCGCCGTCATGTCGGCGCTCGAAACCGAGTCGGAGGCGGAGGCACGCGTGCGCGGGCCGCTCGAGCGGCTCGCCGATAGCCTGCCCGACGGTGTGGAGTGCGATGTGCGCATCCAGGTTGTGCCGCCGGCGGCCGGGGTGGATACGGCCATCGCGGTCACCGCGAAGGATCTCGCTGTCGATGCCATTGCGATGGCCACACACGGGCACAGCGCGCGGCGCCACCTGGTGGCCGGGAGCGTCGCACTGGGAGTGGTGAAGCAGGCGGAGGTGCCGGTGATGCTGGTCCGCAGCCAGCCGCCGCACTAGCGGTCGATCACCAGGGGCGCTTCCACTTCGTCCAGTCGAACGGCTCGATGCCGTGCTCGGTGAGCTGCCAGATCGTGGCTTCGGCTTTGCCCCCGCTGATTTCGAGGAAGCCGATGGTGCCGAACTGCGTGTCCAGGTTGTGGGGATACGTCGGCGAGCCGGGGTTCACGCAGAGCACGCCGTTGATCTGGTTGATCGCCTCGACGTGCGTATCGCCGTAGATGAGCACATCGAGTTCCGTCGTGCCGAAGTAACGGTTCAGCGCGCGTTCGAGCGTCAGGTTCGGCGGGTACTCCGGGATCGGCACATCGTGGGTGAGGCCGACCTTGAGCCCATCGAGGTCCAGCAGCCAGCTCTCCCGCAGGAGGGGATGGTCGGGCTGGATGGGGCGGCCGCCGGAGCCGTCTTCGCCGTTGCCACGGGCGGCCCAGGTGGGGGCGACATCGTGGAGCTGGTCGATCACCACCAGGTCGTGGATGTCGCCTGCGTGGAGGATGCAATCGACGCCGCGGAACGCTTCGAAGACCTGGGGCCAGAGTTCGTAGCGAGCTTCGGGAATGTGGGTATCGGAGATGAGGCCAACGCGCATGGGGCGAACTCTATCAGCGGGCCCCGCTTCGCGGGCAAACATCCGCGTGCTACCCTCGCTCACCACGTTTGGGGGGCGACCGTCATGGCCGACTCGATCAGCTTCAGCACCGAAAGCACCGCCGTCGCCAAGATCTTCGGGGCGACCTACCTGGCCGCCCAGGCGATGAGCGGCCAGGTCCATTCCGGTGGCGATTCCAGCGACCGCTCGGCGCAGTACGCCGAAAGCTTCCGCACGATCTACCGCGCAATGTCCGAAGCGCTCGCTGAGAAAAAATAGGAAGTGCGACGCAAGTAGCCGATCCCGGTATGCCGGGAATCGTGTAGCGTTGCCGGATGCGATTCGAAAAGCTCGTCCTTGCCGTCTTCTGCCTCCCGGCAGTTGTTGCCGCCGGGTGTGGTGGGGGCGACGGCGGTTCGTCCCAGAGTGAGGACGGCCTGCGGGATGCCGCCCGAGCGGCCACCGAGGCGCTCTTCGGCGGCGAACTTCGCGATGCCTACGAATCGTTCTCGGCCGAATGCCAGGAAATCACGACCTTCGCCGAATTCAGCTCGAGCGTGACCATCGCCGAGGCGTTCCTCGAGGCCCTTTCCGGGGCGAAGCTCGAGGACTTCGAAGTAACCGACGTCCGCGTGCGGAATTTCGAAGGCGACTCCGGCGAAGTCATGGTGGTGGTTGAGGCGCCCGACGGCGAAGACGGCTTCTCGGAAGAAGAGGAGTGGATCGAGTGGGCGTTCGAGGATGATCGCTGGGTCCAGACGGACTGCGACGACCTTGGACTGGACGGCGGCTCGGACGACCCCGGCGATGATCCAACGGAGCCGGCCGCCACGGTGCCCCCGCCGGGTGAAGGCCCCGAAATCGGGGCCACGATTGAAGCAGGCGGAAGCCTGTACACCGTGAACGGCATCCAGGACCCGGGGCCGACGCCCGAGGACGAGTTCTTCGGGCCGGACGAAGGCAACCGCTGGGTGGTGCTTGATATCACGCAGGAAGCCGCCGGCGCCGAGGACTCCGCCGGACCCTGGGACTTCACCGTGCAGGATGAGGACGGCTTCATTTACGAGTGGACGTTCGGCGAGGCCGAGCCGGAGTTCCCTTCGGTCCAGCTGGCGAACGGCCAGCGAGTGCGCGGTTACCTGACCTTCGAGGTGCCGGAAAACGCCGTGTTGGTGGCCGTGTACGCCGATGCGGACTTCCCGCGGCCGCCCGTGATGATCGCCGACCTGACGCGCTGATCCCCGG
>CALFYR010000459.1 GCA_937954195.1 uncultured Dehalococcoidia bacterium | reverse complement strand
CCTGGAGGCGGGCGAAGCGGGCTCGGCACGTCCCCAAGCAGGATGATGCGTTCGCGCTGCCGCTCCACGTCCGGGTCGGGAATCGGCACGGCCGAAAGCAGCGCCTTGGTGTAGGGGTGGAGCGGGTTCTCGAAGATCGAGTCCCGGTCCGTGAGTTCCATCATGTGACCGAGGTACATAACGCCGACGCGGTCGCTGATGTGGCGCACGACGGAAAGGTCGTGAGCGATGAACAGGTACGTCAGGTTGAACTGGTCCTGCAGGTCCTGGAGCAGGTTGATGATCTGCGCCTGGATCGACACGTCGAGCGCCGAGACCGGTTCGTCGCAGACGATGAAGTCCGGTTCGACCGCGAGCGCGCGGGCGATGCCGATGCGCTGGCGCTGACCACCAGAGAACTCGTGCGGGAAGCGGTTGGCGAAGTAGGGGTTCAGCCCCACCGTCTGGAGGAGGTTCTGGACGCGCTCCTTCTTCTCCTTGCCGCTGGCGAGCTTGTGAATGGTCAGCGGCTCGCTAATGATGCTCCCGACCGACATACGCGGGTTCAGGCTCGCGTACGGGTCCTGGAAGATCATCTGCATCTTGCGGCGGAAGCGGCGAAGCTCGCCACCCTTCACCTTCGTCAGGTCAGTCCCTTCGAAGTCGACCTTGCCCGCGGTGGGGCGGTTGAGCTGAAGGATGGCCTTGCCGGTCGTGCTCTTGCCGCAACCCGATTCGCCCACGAGTCCGAGCGTCTCACCGCGCTTCACTTCGAAGCTCAGTCCGTCGACCGCGCGAACGTCAGCGACCTTCCGCTGGAAGATCACGCCGGCGGTGACGGGGAAATAGACCTGGAGGTCTTCGACCTTAAGCAGGGCCTCGCCGGCGGTTCCCGTCCGCTGGCGGGTATCCGAGCTAGTTTGCTGCGCCAACTGGCACCTCCCGATGTACGCGCTCCGATTCCCAGCAGGCTGCGTAGTGCTTCTCTGCCACGAGCTGGAACGGCGGGTATTCTTCGCGGCACTTATCAACGCGCCATGCACAGCGCGGATAGAACGGGCATCCTGGCGGCAGGTGCGCCAGGTCCGGCGGCAGGCCTTCAATCGGGACGAGCTTTTCCTTGCGGGTTTCGTCGAGGCGCGGCACGGAGTTCAGCAGGCCCACCGTGTAGGGGTGCTTCGGGTTCCGGTAGAGCTCAACGGCCGAAGCAGTTTCGATCACCTTGCCGGCGTACATCACGTTCACGCGGTCGGCGTAGCGAGCAACCACGCCGAGGTTGTGCGTAATGATGATGACGGCTGTGCCGAACTCGGTGCTGAGGCGGTTCATAACCTCAAGGATCTGCGCCTGGATCGTCACGTCGAGTGCGGTCGTCGGCTCGTCCGCGAGGAGGAGCTTCGGATTGCAGCTCATGGCCATTGCGATCATCACGCGCTGACGCATACCGCCTGAGAACTGGTGCGGGTAATCGTCGAGGCGGTTCCGGGCCTCGGGAATACCGACCATTTCGAGCAATTCCGCCGCGCGGTCGCGGGCAGCTTTGCCATGGAGGTCCATGTGCAGTTCGAGAGCTTCGGTCATCTGCCGCCCGATCGTGAGGACCGGGTTCAGCGATGTCATGGGCTCCTGGAAGACCATGGCGATTTCGTTACCGCGGATTTTGCGGATTTCGTCCTCGTCGAGCTTCAGGATGTCCCTGCCCTGGAAGATGATTTCGCCAGAAACGATCTTTCCAGGGGGTTGGGGGATGAGCCGGAGGATGGACAGGGCAGAAACACTCTTGCCGCAGCCAGATTCTCCGACCAGCCCGAGCGTTTCGCCTTCTTCCACGACATAGGACGTACCGTCGACGGCTTTGACGGTCCCTTCCTGCGTGTAGAAGTACGTTCGCAGGTCTTTGACCTCGAGTAGCGCCATCCCTTCTCCTTTCGCCTGCCCGTCCCACCGGGCAGGGCGGCCGCGGGCCGCCGCATAGTAATTCGAGTTATGTGGGGAAGGGGAGACTCGAACTCCCACGCCTCGCGGCACATGATCCTAAGTCATGCTCGTCTGCCAATTCCGACACTTCCCCACGAAGCGCGGCAAGAGGCCCGCCTGAGCGGACCCCTTTCTCGGAACAGGGGAGCTGGTGAGCCGCGAAGGACTCGAACCTTCAACCGGCTGATTAAGAGTCAGCTGCTCTGCCAATTGAGCTAGCGGCCCCCTCAGGACGCGCGGGAGTATATCACGCGGTCTTTGCTACGCGGCAACTTCCGGGACTTAACCATAATAACGTGATTGACAGTATGCCTTCCGCCGAATGCGGGCCGAGGCTGTCACCCACTGGAACTGGCCGTTCAGCCAGCGTATCACGCGGTTCGCTTAGCCGTAACCACACTGTTTTGGGGCAGGACGTCGGTCATCCAAACGTCTCCGAAGCCGGCCGCTTGAAGCAGGTCGCCCACTTGTTTCCTCGTCCTGTTCTCGCCGCCCAGCAGAGCCATGGTAAGACCACTCGCCGCGGGATGGTCTGGGCCGGAGTAATCATCAGAGAGCATCGGCTCCGTGACGACGATGGTTCCGCCCGGCGCCAGCGCTTCGTAGCAGTTGCCCAGGATACGCAGGCAGTCCTCCTCTTCCCAATCGTGGAGGATGCTTGAGAGCAGGATTGCATCACCCGAAACCCCCAGCGGCTCGAAAAAGGAGCCAGCGGCGAATCCAACCCGGCTCCCTAGCCCGGACTCGTGAATCCGTCGATGGGCCAGGGATTCGACATCGGGCAAGTCAACGATCGTGATGCGGATCGTGGGGTGTTCGATGGCGATGGGGATGGCATAGCCACCAGCGTTGCCCCCAACGTCCAGCAGATGCTCGAAGCCCGAGAAATCGACGACTGAGAGGAGAGCGCGGGCGCCGTTACGCGCATTCGCCGCCATCCCGTCCGCGAACCACTGCTGCTGCTCGGTCGAAAAGCCCGCGAACATGTCGTGCTGGCCCTCGTCTGTCCACGGCTGTCCGGCTCCAGAGACTCGGGTAGATGGCTGATCGCGTCGTAGAAGCCGTTGAACAGCAACGCTCGACCGCCGACAAATGACGGCGACGCCCGCACCAGGAAGGCGGTCGCTGCCGGCGTGTTGCGGTAGCGCCCGTGAGTGACCTCGATGAGGCCGTTGCTGCAAAGGAACGCGAGGAGGGCAGGCAGCACCCGGCGGGAGAGATGGAGGCGAGTTGAAATCTCGTCCACGCCGAGGCTCGTCGTGGAAAGTAATTCAAATACGCCCTTTGTTAATGCAAACGTGAGAGCTTGAGCCCGGACCGCGCCGTCCTGGAGGGCGTAGATGCGAAATCGCTCAGCTTCCAACTCATCCATTGATGCATCGTGCATCGCGGTCCAGCCATCCGCCAACCCTGGTTTGCATAGGCCAAATTCCTCGTACGATCGTAGTGACGTGACAAATGACTTCGGCACCCAGACGCTGAGGCCTGTGGTATCCGGGGCCGAACGAGTCATCTGCTGCCACCGGGCGACGCTGAGCGGCCGGCAAGTCCCCAACTCCCTGTCGGCGGTCACGGAGTGTGTGCAGGCACGGGTGCCGCGACTTGAGATTGATGTGCGGTTCCTGGCCGACGACACGATCGCTATCTTTCATGACAGTGAACTCGATCTTGAGACGTCCGCATCCGGACCAATCGGTGCTCAGACACGACTGTCGCTTCCGGACGTGCGGCATCGAACCAACCCTGAAACCGGGATCTCGTTCCTCGAAGACGTGGTAGATGCTGTTGCGGGCAGCGACACGCTCCTGCAGGTCGATTTGAAACCCCTGTCACTCCTGCCCGATCGGCAGCTTGAGCACCTTGAGCGCGTCCTCCTGCCCCTGGGTGAGCAGGTCATCGTCGGGTCACAGGGCCACTGGAACCTCAGGCGCTTGAAACACGTTCCGGTTGCTTTCGATCCGTGGTTGCAGATGCGCTACCAACCCAACCGGAAGAGCACGGCGAATGCGCCGCATACGCTTGGGTTGCACGGCTTCTGGGACGACGCGCCAATAGCCGTGAGCCCATTCTTCTCACCCATCCAGTACATCGAAACCCGGATCGACGACATCGTTTCGCTCTTGCCTCGTGCAATCGAGTGGATGGTCGACATCCCAACGATTCTTCACATGTCCGGATTTGGGGCTGCGCTTGGGGAGCTGCTCGGACGGCGGAACATCTCGCTCGCGGCGTGGACGCTCACTGAGTCGAGCGGGAATCCGTCAGCGATCTTGGAGCACGTTTTCGATGCCGGGGCATCGACCGTGATCACCGACATACCCCTGGCTGCGGCCGAAGCGGCGGCGGCGCTGAGCAGCGAGGCTGCGTAAACTGCCTGTAAAATCGTCACCGGCGCTTCACGCAATGGCACCCCTCTGAACCGGTTGGCTCGTGGCACACTGCCGAACATAGAGACAGGGAGAGCCACCGAGGAGAGAGTCAGCCATGGGCCGGATGATCAGAACAACAGTTGCCGTGATGCGTGCTCGGTTCCCACGCCACAGCGAAGATGGTCAGGGTCTCGCGGAATATGCGCTGATCCTCGGACTCATTGCTGTCGTTTGTGTGGGGGCGTTAGGCATGTTTGGGGAAGCCATCGCGAACTCGCCGGGCTTCACCGACCTCCCGAACTTCTACTAAGCGTTACAACTGAATCAGCCCACAGTTGGCGGTGCCTTCCACCCAGAAGGTGCCGCCGTTTGTTGCGTGGAGGTTGTTGGCGTAGGCCGGAACCACCGGCGAGTACCGTAACCAGGCATCGCCCTCCTGCTTGTACACCGCACGGAAACAGCCGTTCGCCCGAGTCAGCACTTCCGGTACGGGACCCGGCGGAAGTGTCACCAGGTTCCACCCGTTCCAGAGGGTGACCGAGGCGCCATCGGCTCGAGGCGTTGCGGTCGGGGATGGCGTTGGTGAGGTGGTTGGCGAGGCTGTCTGGGTCGGCGTTGCAGAGGGACTGGGCGACGGTGATTGGGCAGTGCTTCCGGGGCAGTTCACTGAGGACGGGTACTGCGCGATGAGGACGATCCATGCCTTGGCCGTCCCGTCCTCGTTTTCATAAATACCGACACCAGCGCACTTGGCCGGGAGCGAGACCGATGGCGTCCACAGGTAGACCCCGCTGCCCCCATAGGTGATACCTGCTACGGCCTGCGAAGGGCTCAGCGAAACCCCGCCCGACGAGGCAACGCCGAACGTGCCTTCGCCCGAGCCGAACGCGTACGGCGTGCCGCCACTCGTTTGACCTACGTATCCGCAGTCCAGTGCCCGCTGCACCCACGAGCGGCCGAGGTCGTCGCCGTGGCCACCGGGTGTGCCGTTCTCAACCTGCCACTGCGCGTACCACGCCGCAGCAGCATTCAGTGCACCGGATGTCTGGAGCGGGGTTGAAACCGGCAGTGTGGAGTCCCGCCATCCCTGGATCAGGCCGAGGAACTCCTGCTCCTCGGAGTCAACGGAATCATGGGACGTACCGCAGGCGCCGGACTGCGCCCGGGCCGAAGGCTCGCTCACCGCGAACGCCGCGCCGACGATCGAAAGGACGACGCCGGCGAGCAACAGAAGTTTCGACATGAAGACCACCAACAGCGGGGGCGCTGGCGAGGTCACCATAACACGCAGAATTCACGAATCGTCAAGGCAAAAGCACTGGCGGCGGCAATCCAGACCAAGTAGTATGTGACCCGGTTATGCGGCACAACATGGAAGCGGGAGGGCGGTAGGCGTGACTGCAGCAGGACGGATTATGGTTCCTCGCTCTCCGCGACGCGTCATACCCCGGGAGCGGCTCGTTGCCCGCATCCATTCCGGCATCGGCGCCGGCCTCACCGTCCTCCACGCACCAGCAGGTTTTGGCAAGACAACGCTCGCGTCGCTCATCGCCGCGGACCTCGAGTACGAGACTCGCTGGCTGACCCTTGATCCTTCGTCCGGTGCTCCCGAGGTGCTGGCCCATCAACTCGGCGCCGCCCTTTCCGGTGATGCCGAAGCGGGTCCACCAGCGACAGCGCTCAAGATGAGCGACCTCCAGGCCTACCTCCATGCCGCCTTGCTGGCCGCGGCCGATGCGAGTGAAGTCCCGGTCATGCTCGTCATCGATAACGTTCATGAGTTGGGGGACAGCCTCGAAGCTTGTGCCCTGATTGCGTGGCTCATCGATGTTCTGCCCGAGAGTTTCGAAATCCTCCTTTCCGGCCGCGAACTCCCGTTCATCCCGTCCATCAACAGCCGAGTCGCTACCGGTGACGTCGTGGTCCTCGAAGCGAATGACCTGGCGTTCGACGTGACGGAAGTTGCC
>CALFYR010000458.1 GCA_937954195.1 uncultured Dehalococcoidia bacterium | reverse complement strand
TCGAAGCGCTGCTCTTCGCGCAGGCGTTCGAACTGGAAGTGGTCATTGAAGACGAGCGTGGGCCAGGGGAAGCTGCGGGCCCAGTGCTCGCTGGCCGGCGAGAGGCCCACGACGAAGAATGGCTGGCCGGCGAAGCTGAAGCTGAACGCGGGGTCGGTCGGATCGGAGCTGACTGCGGCGTTCCAGCGGTAATAAGGCTTGCCGGTTTCGTGGAGCGCGGCGAGTTGCTGCCAGAGCGTTTCTTCGAACGCCTTTGGTGTGAGGACCTTCGGGCCACTGAAGCTTGCAATGAACGAGGAGAACTCGCCTTCGATGGATGGACGCTCTTCGACGAAGCGCGCGAGGTCGTGCGCGAGTCCGGCGGTCGCTTCTTCGGAGCCGAGTTCGGGATAAAAACCGAAGCGGTAGCTCGACTGGTTCACGAGCGACTTGGCGCCGAGGCACGGGAATTCCGGGTCGCGCAGGACCGCGCGGAGCGCGTTGTGGACCTCGGTGGCCTGGCGAGGCGCGGGTTGGCCGTCGATAACAAGCTCGTCATCCTGGAGCATGCCGTAGGAGCTGTTTTCCAGGGCGAGCGGGGATTCGGCAAAGGGGTTCGCAGCTAGCGTATTCACCGTTCGACCGTAACAAACGCGCTCGACGCGCCACATACCATGTCCATGCGAGAGCGTTACAGAAGTCTCTCGGATGCGAGCGATTAGAGGTGGCCAAGTTCGGCGAGGCGGATGAGCGCGTCTTCGAACTCGTTGTCGTCCGGGTTGATGGCCTTGTACTGGCTGACGCAGTGGCCGCCGTACTTCTCCACCAGGTACCAGTCGTCGTCGATGATGAAGTCGGGTTTCGGCTGGACTCGGGGGTCCTTATCGAACATGCCATCGACCCATTCGGAAAGGCCGTGCATGTGGACAACGCGTTCGACGTGAGCGAGACCCGACGCTGACCAGACGTAGACACCGTGGCCGGCAGCTTTGAGCTTTTGCATCGCGGCGTGGGCGCCGGGCCTGAGGGCGTTGGTGTGCTGGTCAATGAAGACGAGCGTGTGGTCGACGTCGAAGAAGATGTTCACGGTCGCAATTGTCGATTGCCGATTGTCGATTGTCGATTTGCCGGGCGACCAGGGAGACGGCGATGTGGGAATGTAAGAGCACCTTAACTTCCTTACGGGAGCCGGCGAGGGATGATATGGCGTGATTTCGCGCGGGTGCGCTGGAGGGGGAGCATGAGAAGAATGCGTTTGATTGAGCCTCTACGGCTGCGGATGCTGGCGGCGTTCGCGCTCCTGGTGGTCGGCGCGGTGGCCGCCGCCGGGTGTTCCGGCGATGACGAACCGGCAGAGGGAGCGCAGCCTTCGGGCGAGCTGGCACTTGCTACGGAAAACGCGTCCGGCGGCGAAATCCGTGTGCTGAACGGGACGCACACGGTGTACCACCTGGAACAGGAGTTGCCGACTGATGTTGCGTCGCGCGCGGACGGGCGGCCGACACTGGTGTGGTTCTCGGCGACGTGGTGTACGACGTGCAAGAGCATGGAGCCGTTCGCCCATCCGACCGCGAACGGGTTGGCGGACGAGGTGGTATTCGTCGAGAAGGCGATCGACGAGGAGCCGGATACCGCGGCCGACTACCGCGTGCTTGGGCCGCCGACGTTCGTGTTGATTGATAGCCGGGGCGAGGAGGTGGCGCGGTTCGGCCATCAGCGGAATGCGGCGAGCTTCGAGCAGGCGATCCGGGCGGCGCTGGAAGAACTCGGCTAGTCGCGGCGTGAGCGCGGCGTCGCCTGGTTCACGCGAGACGATGACGCCCAACGAGGTAGCGGCGGAACTCGTACGGCGAGCGCTTCGGGGAGAGACTGGCGGGCTGTTCGAGGCGATTGCGGACCTCACCGAGGCAGCGTTGCGAGACGACTTGACGGACGACACCCGGCGACTGGGGTTCTGGATCAACGTCTACAACGCCGGAGTGCGCTTTGACGTGATACGGGACACGGAGCGGAAGCAGCGGAAGTACCTGTTCTTCGCGCGAAACGGGCTGGTAGTGGCGGGCAAGCGACTCACGTTTAATCAGATCGAGCACGGGATGCTGCGGCGTTCGATGCTGGGGTTCTCGATGGGGTACGTGCGGAACCCGCTGCCCGGGAGGTTCGAGCGCGAGTTCCGGGTTCAGCGACGAGATCCGCGCGTGCACTTTGCGTTGAATTGTGGCGCCCGGAGCTGTCCGCCCGTGCAGGTGTATGAACCGGAGAGCGTGGACCGTCAGCTCGAGGCGGCGACACGGGAGTATCTCACCGGGA
>CALFYR010000457.1 GCA_937954195.1 uncultured Dehalococcoidia bacterium | reverse complement strand
CCCGGCTGCAGGCCCGGGCCCTTCACGATGGCCGCGCGGTTGAAGTTGCCCGCACCGGCTTCGATGATCAGCCCGCTGTCCTGGCACTCCTTCGAGACCATGTAGACCACCGCCGGAGACACCAGCTCCGGCTTCAGCCGGTCGACCATCTCCTGCGGCATCACCGTCTGCGTCAGCCGCGTCCCGGCGACCGGAGCCACCGTATTCACATTGACGTTGTACTTCGCGCCTTCCTGCTTCAGCACGTTCATCAGGCCGAGCATCGCGGTCTTCGCGGCGCCGTAATTCGCCTGGCCGAACTGACCGTAGATGCCCGACGACGAGGTCGTCAGCACCACGCGCCCGTACGACTGCTGGCGGAACACGGGCCACGCATGCCGCAGCACGGTGTAGGAACCCTTGATGTGGACCGCGAACACCTTGTCCCAGTCCTCTTCGCTCATGTTGTGGAATGCCACGTCCCGCAGGATGCCCGCGTTGCAGATGACCACGTCCAGCCGGCCGTAGTTGTCCAGCGCGGTCTTCACCATGTTGAAGGCGCCGTCGTAGCTCGAGACGCTGTCGAAGTTCGGGACGGCCTGGCCACCCGCGGCGATGATCTCGTCGCACACCTGGCGGGCCGGGGCGGCGTCGGCGCCGGTGCCGTGCGGGTCGCCGCCAAGATCGTTCACCACAACCTTCGCGCCGCGCTTCGCGAGGTCCATCGCGTACGCCTTACCGAGGCCGGCGCCCGCGCCGGTAACCAGGGCTACCTGCCCCTCGAATGAAATAGCCATATTCTTCCTGCCTTCTGAAAGTTGCTGGGGTAGCTCATCGAAACGCGAACGCGCTTCGGATCTGCGCAATCACGGAGGGTACCAGTTCCCGCGGCTATTGGCCGCATCGCCAGCAACCCGGCCCCCGCGACCGTATAGTACCCGCATGCCCGGCAACATGTGGGACGAAGACGAAGAACCCCAGGACCTCGACCTCCGCCTCCTCCGAGTTGGCGCTTCTCCCATGAACGATGAGGGGACAATCCTCCAGGTTCGCCTCGAAACCTCCCGCGGGACCATAGAGGGCATCCTCCATCCGGTGGAAGGCGGAACGGGCGCCGTCGTCTGCGTCGGTGGCGCTATGGGCGGTCTCGATGGCCCGGCCGACAAGCTCTACGAACGGCTTCCCACGCTCCTCGCGCCATCGCGCGTCACCGTCTTGCGCCTCAACTACCGCGAGCCCAACAACTTCGAAGAGTGCGTCCTGGATACGCTCGCCGGCTGCTCGTTTATGCGGGGCATCGGCGCCGCCGAATTGGCGCTGGTTGGCCACAGCTTTGGCGGCGCGGTCGTCATCAAAGCGGGCGAACTCCACGATGGCGTCCGCGGTGTCGCCTCCATGTCTCCTCAGCTCTACGGCACTCGCGAAGTCGAGAACCTCGGTAAGCCTCTGCTCCTCATTCATGGGATGTCGGATACGGTCCTCAATCACGAAGCCAGCGAGGACATCTACCGTCGCGCCCTCGAACCAAAGCGCATCGCGCTCTTCGCCGAAGCCGGCCACTCGCTCATTCAGGCCAAGGATCAGATCGACCAGCTACTCACCGAGTGGCTCCCAGCCCGCCTCGCCGGCGACCCAATGCGCGGTGGCCGCGAAGAACACGAGGTTGGCGGGTAGGCCACAACGCCGAGTCAGCGGCGAAGGGGTCTCGGATCCTTCCCGTGTCGGACAGCGATGATTCGAATGAGCGTGTCCACCACTTCGTAGACGAGAACGTATCCCGTTCGCCCAATCGGCAGCCAACGGTGTTCGCTCCGGACTACTCCCAGTAGCGGGAAGTTGCGTAGGGCCAGAATTGATTGCTCGTATTCGGCTGCAAACCGGTACGCCGACCGTTCCGACTGTGCAAGCAAGAACTCTACAATTTCGCTGAGGTCGCTCTCTGCGCGCTCATCAACTTCAATGGCGGCTCGCACGGACCTGGGCCCACACCCTTGCGACTGACTCCTCGCCCGAAATAGAGCTTGACTCTCCCCGGGCAATACGAGCCCGGCGTTCCTCGATCTCCGGTAGCACCGCTTCCCACCAGTCCTCCGATGGATTCGCGGCTACTGGCAATAGCCTCAAGAATCGCTCTTGTTCCTCGGGGCTCAATTCAAGGTAGTCATGAAGGATGCTCTCTGCACTCGTCATGCTCCGAATTGTAGCATTCCAAACGACGGCGGGGCCGCCAAACGTTACCCCTCGACCACCACCCGCATCGGGCTCCAACGCCCGATCACACCCTGCCCGTGGCAACTGACCGATTTGCCATCGACGATGTCGATCTCCGACATCAGCCCGAGTGCCGCCGTGAACCCGGTGATCTTGTCTGGCACCCGTTCGTACCGATCGACGACCTTCCCGTCCGCCTCGAACTCCACCGTGTCGGCGCCCTGGTCGTACGTGATGCGGTACGCATGCACCTGGCCCTGCGCGGTGGTCAGATCGGCCAGCTCGTTGAAGATGCAGAACGCCCGCGCTTCGCCCGTCTCGGGAATAGCCGCGCCTGGGAATGGCAGACGCCCGTGGACGGTGGCCACCGTATCGCCGCCTGTGAAGAAGTCCAGCGCCCACCCCGTCGTCAGGTCCAGCAGGTTCCAGGAAACGTATCCGTCGTACAGGTTCCCGGGTTGGGTGCCGATCGTCCGGGCCGCGACCTGTATCTCGAACGTAATCCGTCCGCCGGGTGGGACCTGGAATCGCTCCCGCGAGAAGTACATGTGTTTCGCGTTGTCCAGGATCTGGACGTGGTCGTTCTTTCGCGTATAGGGCACGGCTGCCACCTGCAGCCAGCCATTCCGGACCAGGACTACGGCGCCCGGCTCCCTGTACTGCCACGTGCTTCCATCCGGCAACGCGAAGCTTCCGGGAACCCAGGCAGAATCCGTCTCAAGTATCCGGTTGAAGTCCCCAACGATGACTTCCGTGCCAGGTCGATCCGCTGATTCAGTGCTCATGCCGGGAAGAGTATCCGCTCCGAAGCCAGCTTGCAGTCCGCGACGCGCCGAGTTGGCGGGCCAGTGAGATGGCCGAGGGGGCCGCTAATGGGTTCACCCCGGTCCAGCCTCCCACTCCTGCACCATCCGCCGGCTCGCGAATCGGCGCCACCCCTCCTCCATGTGCTGACGAAGCCTCTCGTTCGTCACCGCGCCCAATCGGACCAGCACGTGAGGATATCCACGGTAGTGGTCCGTCTCGAAGTACACCTCCGGCTCGGTCTCCATCAGGAAGGCCTTCTCATCCACCGAAGAGCATGGAAACACCAGCGTCTCGCCGTCTTCCTTCATCCGCGCCAGCAGGTGCTTCCGAACGCGAAGCGCTGGTGTCCCATACGACGTGCCTACTTCGACGCTGGGAAACGGCGCGGCCGCTCGCACGCGCTCGAACATCTCCACGATTCCCTACGCCAGCCGTACCGCCAGGCACGTGGTTGTACGCTGCACCCCGGAAACCTTCTGCACCGCTTCTGTTATTGCGTTCCCAAGGTGGTCCAGGTCGTCCGCCTCCAACTGCACGATCACGTCGTACGGCCCGGTCACCGTGTCGACCACAACCACCCGCGCTCCGGGATAACTGAAGTCCTGAATGGCGGCACTCACGGCCTTCGCTTTGCCGACATCGGTCTCAATCAGGACGTAGCCTCGAACGGCCATGGAATTCGCCTCCGCTTGTGTTAAGGCCGAATCATAGCGCACCGTGCAAGTCCGCCAACCCTAGCCGGTCGCCTCCGGAAGCTCGTACGCGAGTCGTATCTCGGTGGCGTTGGCCGAACCACTCACGGTAACCGTCACCGAAAGCTCGTGCCGCGCGATGAAGCACAACGCCTCTTCTCCCGCACGGCAGTAGTACGCCGAAAGTGTCGCGGTCAGCGTGGCATCTCCAGCTTCGAGCATGACCGGCACCGGGAAGCGCACTTCCGTTTCATCGGACGCCCAGTTCAGCTCCGTCTCACCCAACTCAAGCACGGCGCCATTCGAAGAGCGCATCTCAAGCGACGAAGGCGCCTGGCTGTTGAGCTTGAACCCGGCCGGCGTCGATATGCGCACCTGGAGATTCGTCGCTCCCGGCCTCACATCCTGGTGTCCCAGGTCCACCTGCACGAGCGCACCCGCGCTCGGCGGAGCCACCGCTCCGAGGTTCGTCAATGTCAATGTCGAAAGTTCGCCCGTCGCCGGTTCGAAGACCCGGACGAGGTGATTGTTCGAGTCCGCGATGTAGACCAGTCCGTTTGCCACGTCCACGCCGCCCGGTTCGTCCAGCATCGCCATCCCGGCCACGCCGTCCGACCATCCGCGAGACGAGCCACTCGCCGTCCCCACCTGCCGTGACGTGAGGTCGTACACGCGCAGCCGGTGATTGTAGGTATCGGCCACCCATAATGCGCCGTCGTCGAACACCACATCCTGGGCGTGTTGGAACGAGGCGCCGCCGCCCGGGCCATCGGTGTCGCCGTAGGCGAACAGGCCGGTCCCTACCAGCGTCTCCACACGCTCCTGCCCCTCAATGCGCACCTGCCTCAGCGAGCTCGATTCCGGGTCCACCCAGTAGATTCTCGTCCCGTCAGTGGTGATTCCTGACGGCTGCGCGAGCGTCGCAATCGTCAGCCGGTCTCCATCGGTGATTCCCTCCCGGCTGGTCCCC
>CALFYR010000456.1 GCA_937954195.1 uncultured Dehalococcoidia bacterium | reverse complement strand
CGCTCGGCAAGCAGGTCTGGGAGGCGACAAAGCGCGTGAAGTCCAGCGTGCGGGATGTCTTCGTCCCCGCGAAGTTCTGGGAACAGTTCGGGTTCGAATACTACGGGCCGATCGACGGCCACGATATTCGCCAGCTCGAGCTGACGCTCGCCGACCTCAAGAAGGTCGAAGGCAAGCCTGTATTGCTGCACATCTTCACGGAGAAGGGCCACGGCGTGCCGGAGGCCGAGGCCGACCCGATCAAGAGCCACAGCGGCACGTACTGGCTAAAGAAACCCGCCGCCGAAGGCGCGCCGGCCCCGAAGCCCACGTACTCACAGGTGTTCGCGCAGGCGACGCAGGAACTCATCGAATCGGACCCTCGTGTGGTCGCGATCACAGCAGCAATGCTCGAGGGCACCGCCCTCGCCCCGGTCCACGCCGCCCACCCCGACCGGGTCTTCGATGTAGGAATAGCCGAGCAACACGCCGTGACGTTCGCGGCCGGCCTCGCGACTGAGGGCATCAAGCCGATTGCGGCTATCTACTCAACGTTCCTCCAGCGCGGATTCGATTCGGTGGTCCACGACGTGGTGGTCCAGAATCTGCCCGTGGTCTTCGCCCTGGACCGGGCCGGCTTCGTCGGCGACGACGGGAAGACCCACCAGGGCTTCATCGACGTCTCCTACCTTCGCTGCCTTCCCAACATGGTTGTGGCGGCGCCCAAGGACGAGGCCGAACTGCGTGACCTGCTGTACACCGGTGTGAACCACGATGGGCCGTTCGCGGTCCGCTACCCGCGTGGCGCCGGCCCCGGCGCCCCCACCGACGTGCCGATGAAGAGCCTTCCCGTCGGCCGCGGCGAAGTACTCCGCGAAGGAAACGACGTGACGCTGGTGGGTTTCGGGACCACGGTGCAGGAGTGCATGCGCGCCGCCAACATCCTCGAAGAGGCTGGCATCGACGCCGCGGTTATCAACGCGCGCTTTGCCAAGCCGCTCGATGTCGAGTTGCTGAGCGAGTACGCCCGCAAGACCCGCGGGATCGTAACGGCCGAAGAAAATGTGAGAGCTGGCGGCTTCGGCGCCGGGGTGCTCGAAGCGCTCGCTGAGGAGGGCCTCGGCGACCGCGTCCTCGCCACCCTGACGATGCCGGATGCGATTGTGGACCACGGCCCGCAGACGACCATGCGACAGTTCTACGGACTCGATGGTCCGGGAATCGCCGCCCGTGTCCAGGAATTGCTTGGGGCTACCGATGCGCCCGCGGCCACCGTCGTCGCGTCAGCGAGCTAGCCATCATGCCCGCAATGCCTGACGGGCTGGCCCGCTTCATCCCACAGATCGAATCCGCACTGCGGGATTCCCTCGCCGATGGACCGAGCGACCTGATACATTGCGCCCGTTATGTCATGGGGTGGGAGGCGGCCGATGGCTCGCCTGCTGAGAATGCGTCGGGCAAACGGATTCGGCCCGCGCTCGTCCTGTTCGGTGCTTCCCTGTTCACCGACGACCCGACGGTGGCCCTTCCCGGCGCAGTGGCGGTTGAGCTCGTCCACAACTTCTCGCTGGTCCACGACGAAATCCAGGACCGCGACGCTTCCCGCCACGGTCGACCCACGATTTACGCCCTGTATGGCGATGCACAGGCGATTAATGCCGGCGATTTCATCTACGCGCGAGCGATTGGCGCGCTGCTTGACGCCGATGTGCCGGCGGAACGGCGCGTCGCCGCGCTCCGGCTCCTCCAGGATGCCATCGAGCGCATGATCGATGGCCAGTGGCATGACCTTACGTTCGAGTCGCGCTCGGACGTAAGCACGGACGACTACGTGGCGATGATCGCGGGCAAGACTGGCGCGATGCTCGCTGTGCCCCTGGCGATCGGAGCGGTTCTGGCGGGCGCGCCGATGGACGCCGCCATAGCGTTGCGCGCGTGGGGGGAGCGGGTCGGACTGGCGTTCCAGGTCTGGGACGACTACCTGGGCATCTGGGGCGAACCTAACCTGACCGGTAAATCCAACACCAACGACATCGCCCGCAAAAAGAAGACGCTCCCGATCATCCACGGCCTGAGGACGACGGCCGGTGAGGCAATCCAACGCGCCTACCAACGGGATGCGCTCGGTGACTCCGACATTGCGACCGTCATTTCGAGCTTGAACGAGGCAGGATCTGACGCCTTCGTCCGTGCGACCGCTGACCATTATGTCCAGCAAGCTAACGCGCTCCTTGAGGACCTGAACCTGCCCGCTAAGGCGCGGGACGAGCTTCGCGACGTCGGCGAGTACCTGGTCAACCGCGACGTCTGATCCAGCGGCCGCTTGCCTGTTTCGGCCTCGGCTCCTAGCTTCCGGGAATGTTCGCGAATATCCGGGAAGACATCCGTCTCGGCGTGGAATGGCACTCCCTGCCCTCGGTTCGTCGTGCTGCCGGACCAAGGGCTGAGGCGCTCGTCGTCCTGGTTCTTTCTCCGGAACTTCAAACGGTCCTTGTCTACCGTCTGCAGGCGTGGCTGCGGAGTCAGGGCATACCCCTTCTTCCGAATCTGCTGCGCCGTGTGACCATGCTCCTATCGGGCGTGTCCATCGGTGACCGCGTGACAGTCGGCCCAGGCCTACTGCTCAATCATGGACACGTCGTGATCGACGGCGAAACACATATCGGCCCCGAGTGCTCGATCGCTCCGTTCGTCACGATCGGGCTCAACACTGGTGGCCCGGACGTGTCCTTCGAGGGCCCGATTCTCGGCAGGTTCGTTTTCATCGGGACAGGAGCGAAGATCCTCGGTCGGGTCCATATCGGACACAACGCGCGGATAGGCGCGAACGCCGTCGTACTCTCAGACGTTCCGGACAACTGCACCGCCGTAGGCGTGCCGGCAAGGATCGTCCCGCACGAGTCCCAGTTTGGCCCGGCCGTGAAGACGACCGGCTAGTTCACCGGTAGCAGTGTTTCGCCCATCAGGTACTGGTCGATGCCGCGGGCGGCCGTCCGTCCTTCCATGATGGCCCACACGATCAATGACTGACCTCTCGTCATGTCGCCGGCCGTGAACACGCCGGGGACCGAGGTCATCTTGTTCTCGTCGGCCCAGACGTTGCCGCGTTCGGTGAGCTGAACGCCAAGCTGCTCAAGCAGCCCGGGTTTCTCAGGCCCAAGGAAGCCCATAGCGAGCAGCAACAGGTCAACGGGTTCTTCGAACTCCGTGCCGGGGATTTCCTTCATCACCTGGCGGCCGTCTTCGTTGACGAACTCCACCCGCACGCCGTGAAGTGTCGTGAGCTTCCCGTCCCGGCCGGAAAGGCTCTTGGTGAGGATCGAGTAGTCGCGCTCGCCACCCTCCTCGTGAGCCGACGAGACGCGATACACGTTCGGGTAGGTGGGCCAGGGCTGCTCGGGGGCCCGGGAGGCTGGCGGCTTCGGCAGAATTTCGTACTGGAGGACTTTCCGCGCACCCTGGCGAAGTGCTGTCCCGAGGCAGTCCGCCCCGGTATCACCACCACCGAGAATGATGACACGCTTGTCCTTCGCGCTAATGAACGCG
>CALFYR010000455.1 GCA_937954195.1 uncultured Dehalococcoidia bacterium | reverse complement strand
CGGACGCGGCCCGGGCTCGACGTGGATGACTGGAAGTGGTTTTCGAGACGGCGGTAAAGGAGTTGCGCTCGCGGGCCGAAACGCTGGCGGACGGACTCTTCGACCGTACCCACGGTGAACACGTACGTGCCGAATGGGAGGATGACAATGTCCGGTGATGCCGCTTCGATAGCGCTCAGCAGGTAGTCGACGGCGCGGTCGCCCATCGGGGCAAAGCGAACGCCCTGCAGTTCGCAGGGCGTCGCGGTTTCGGATTCTATCCAGGCGCGGAGGCGTTCGGCCCAAGGCAGCACGCCTTCCGGCAGGTAGGCATCGCCCGAATCACTGTGGCCCGCGATGAAGAGCTTCGTCACGGGCCGGATGATACGGATGGGCTAGTCCAGGCGCTCGATGACCGTGGCGGTGCCGATGCCGCCTCCGACGCACATGGTGACGAGGCCGTACTTGCCGCCGGTGCGCTCGAGTTCGTTGAGGAGCGTGCCGAAAAGGCGGGCGCCGGTGCATCCGGTCGGGTGACCGAGGGCGATGGCGCCGCCGTTGACGTTCACCTTGCTCATGTCGGCGTTCATTTCGCGCTTCCAGGAGAGGACGACGCTTGCGAACGCTTCGTTAATTTCGACGAGGTCGATATCGCGCATGGTGAGGCCCGCGCGCTGGAGGGCGAGCGGGGTCGCGGTGATTGGGCCGGTGAGCATGAGCGCCGGGTCCGAACCAACGACCGCCTGGGAAACGATGCGGGCACGTGGGCGCCAGCCCATCTCCTTCGCCTTATCCGGGTGGGTGAGGAGGACGGCGGCGGAGCCATCGGTGATCTGGCTGGAGTTGCCGGCGTGGTGGACGCCATCTTCCTTGAAGCTGGGCTTCAGGGCGGCCAGGCCTTCGACCGTGGTGCCGGGGCGGATGCCCTCATCGAAGTCGATGGTGGCGTCCAGCCAGTCTTCGGTGCCGTCTTCCTTCTTCACCTTCTTCTTGCCGGGGACGGGGATCATCTCGTTCTTGAAGCGGCCTTCCTGGGCGGCACGCGCGGCCTTCATCTGGCTCTCGACGGCGAACTCGTCCGCTTCCGCGCGGTCGATGCCCCACTTCTCAGCGATTCGCTCTGCCGAGATGCCCTGGGAGCTGAGGTCGTACTGGTCCTGCATCGCCTTCGTGAAGGGGAAGCCCATGTTCTGGCCGACGTTCGCCCCGAGCGGGATCTGCGACATGAACTCAGTGCCGCCGGCGACGACCACATCGTGCGCGCCGGAACCGATCTGGTTCGCGGCGAAGTGGACGGCCTGCTGGCTGGAGCTGCACTGGCGGTCCAGCGTGACGCCGGGGATGGTGTAGGGCCAGCCGGCGGTGAGCACAACGTTGCGGGCGAGGTTGGTGGACTGGGCGCCCACCTCGCTGACGCAGCCATAGATGACGTCGTCGACGATCTCGGGGTCCATGTGGTTGCGCTCGGCGAGCGCCTTAAGCAGGAGGGCGGAGGTTTCGACGGGATGGTTCTTGCTGAGGACGCCGCCGCGGCGCCCGAGCGGGGTGCGGATTGCATCGACGATTACGACTTCACGCATGGGTTTATTCCTTCCAGCGAGTGGGATGCGGGTTTGCCTTGCGAGTGTACGCAAGCGTG
>CALFYR010000454.1 GCA_937954195.1 uncultured Dehalococcoidia bacterium | reverse complement strand
GCCCTTACCAGGAGCAATCGAGCGCCATACAGGCCGCGGTGGCCGCCGCCACTCCGGTGGACTTCCTCGATTGGGGTGCGCCCCGCGCGGGCTCGGCCAATTGGGAGAACCTCTTCGGCGGACCCGCCGAGGCCGCGCGAGAGCGCGCCCGCAACAGCATGCCGCTCACCTATGTGCATGCCGGCGCACCGCCCATGCTGCTCATCCATGGCAACGCGGACAAGACCGTGCCCATCAGCCAATCGCACAAGCTGGCCGATGCGCTGAAGAAGGCAGGGGCGAAGAACGTCACGTTCTTCATCGTCGATGGCGCCGGGCATAACGCCTTCGTGGCCGGCGGCAGCGCCACGCGCGGAGCGATGATGGCCTTCTTTGACCGCCACCTGCGCGGGCCCCGCTGACGCATTCAGGGGCGGGCCAGGTATTTCTTGTACAGGCGCGTGTGCTTGCTTTCAAGGTCTACTTCCTTGCCTTGAATGAACATGCGCTTGACGTTGGTCTTGACTTCGAGCGGATCGCCGTCCGTGACAATGATGTCCGCCCACTTGCCCTTCTCGATGGAGCCCATGCGGTCATCGACGCCCCAGATCTGAGCGGGGTATAGGGTGACGGACTTGAGTGCTTCCTCGTACGGCAGTCCGAAGGCGGCGGCCGTGGCTGCCTGATACGGAAGATTGCGGCTGAACTGGTTGCCGAAGCTGCCGAAGGCGAACTTGACGCCGGCTTTGTGGACTTCCACCGGGACGGTGAACGCTTCGTCGTAGGGGTCGTCTTCCTCGAGCGGCAGTTCCTGGGTGGGTCCCAGAATGACGGGGATATTCTTCTGCTTGAGCAGGGCGAGCGATTCGCCGGGGCGGCGGACTTCGGCGAGGACGATGCGCACGCCTTCCTTCTCGCTCCAGGTGACGGCGTCCTTGATGGCCCGCTCGCGCGTGGCCGTGATCATGATGGGCGTCTTCTTCGCCAGCACCGGCAGCATCGCTTCCAGGGCCAGGTCGGGCTTGAAACCGGGGCCGGCGGCAGCCTTGGCTTTCTGATAGCGGCGGGCCTGCTCGAAGTACTCCGAGAGATTCTTGAGGCGGGTTTCGTAGTTGCGGCGGGCTTCGGGGAATGAGGTCCGCGACAGGAAGCCGCCGGTGGATATGGTGGGGAAACGGAGGTGCATCGCGGCATCGATGCGGATGGCCATCTCTTCCCATGTCCAGCCATCCAGGTGCATGAGCGATGCCTGCCCGGCGATGATGCCTCCGTCGGGGACAGCCATGGCGGCCGTGATACCGTTGGCGCGGATGACGGGGATGTGCTCGCTCGCCGGATTGACGGCGATGGCGGCGCGCAGTTGCGGCTTGAAATCGCCCAGCTCGCTGACATCGGAGGTTTCGCGGACCGAGCTGATTTCGGACATGCCGACTTGCGTGGCGGAGTCGATCATGCCGGGATAGGCGTGGAGCCCCTTGGCGTCGATGGTCCTGGTGGTCTTCGGCGTCTTGAGCTTGGCATCGCCGATCTCGGCGATCTTGCCGTCGACGACGAGAAGCGAGGCGTTCTCGACATCGGGTCCGGTGACGGGATGGACAGTAACACCGCGCAGGACGAAGGTGTCGTCAGCGCCCGCAAAGAGCGTGGCGGCGAGGAAGAAGGAGAGGTGCTTCACTGGAGCCTCCGTGTGGGCGCGGCGTTCTTCTTCTGCTGAGGCTGGCTTTGCTTCTCCTTCTCGAGCAGTTGCTTCTTGCGGAGTTCGCGCTGCTGGCGTTCGGTGATATCGCGGTCGCGGTCGAAGTAGACGGAGCCGTCGATGAGAACCTTCTGTACCTTGGCGAAGCTCGACAGCGGATGCTTGTCGTAGATGACGAGGTCGGCATCCTTGCCGGGCTCGATGGAGCCGACGCGCTCATCGATGTCGAGTTGTCTGGCGGGGTTGATGGTGATGAGCGACAGCGCTTCGGTTTCGGTGAGGCCGCCGTACTTCATGGTCTTGCCGGCTTCGGTGTTGAGGCGGCGCATCAGCTCGCCGCTATCGGAGTTGAGCGAAACCAGGATGCCCTTCTTCACCATGATGGCGGCGTTGTAGGGGATGGCGTCGAAGGCCTCGACTTTGTAGGCCCACCAGTCGGAGAAGGTGGATGCGCCGGCGCCGTGCTCCTTGATCTCCTTGGCCACTTTGTAGCCTTCGAGGACGTGCTGGAGGGTCTTGATCTTGAAGCCGAACTCGTCGGCGACGCGGAGCAGCATGAGGATCTCATCGGCGCGGTAGCAGTGGGCGTGGACGAGGCGCTTGCCTTCGAGGATCTCGACGAGGGCGTCGAGCTTGAGGTCGCGCTTGGGCGGGATGACCGTCTCGCCGCGGGCCTTGCGGCCGTTGTAGGTCTTCCATTCCGCCTGGTAGATCTTGGCATCGTTGAAGGCTTGACGGATGACGTCTTCGACGCCCATGCGTGTGCCGGGGTAACGGAGGTACTGCGGTCCGCCGGGCGTGCGGGTGGAGGCGGACATGCCCTGGCGCTTGGGGTTCTCGCCGAGGGCGAACTTGATGCCGGGCTTTGCGCCTTCAAAGAGGATGCCTTCGCGATCCTTGCCCCAGCGGGTCTTGATGACGACGCACTTGCCGCCGATGGCGTTGGCGCTGCCGTGCAGCACGTTGACGGTGGTGACCCCGCCAGCCAGGGCGCGGTAGATGGAGATGGCTTCCGGGTCAAGCACGTCTTCGATGCCGACCATGGAAGAGACGCTCACGGAGCTTTCGTTGATGGAGTCGGCGGCGATGTGCGAATGGGCATCGATGATGCCGGGCATGATGAACTGGCCAGAGGCATCGATGATCTGTGCGCCGGGCGGGATCATGACCTTCTCGCCGGCCTCTTTGATCTTGCCGTCCTGGACGACAACGCTGCCCTTGAAGGAGCCTTTGGTGACGGTGAGGACCGTGGCGTTCTGAATGACGATGGGCGGCGCGGCGGAGAGCACGCTTGCCGTGAGCAGGAGTAGGGCTTTCATCGGGTGGCCTCCGAAGGGGGAGCAGGTTGCGGGGGAGCCGGCTCGTATTTGACGCCGTCGACGAGGACGTACTTGATGCGGGTGCGGTCCTGGAACAGGTCGCCGGTGGTGACGATCAGGTTGGCGATCTTGCCCTTCTCGATGCTGCCGAGTCGGTCGGCGACACCGAAGATTTCGGCGGGGCTGAGGGTGAGGGCGCGAATGGCGTCGCCGGGCGCGAGTCCGGCGTCGATGGCTTTCTTGACGGCCCGCGAAACGTCGGTGGGCTGCGCAAGCGCGCCCGCGTAGAAGGCGAAGGGGACGCCGGCTTTGTGGAGTTCGGCCGCAGTGGATGGGGCTTTGTCGCGCAGTTCGAGGGTGCGGAGCGAGTCCGTCTGCTCGGGGTCGGCGTCGCGCGACTTCTCCGGCCAACGGAGATCGACGAGGGCTTTCCCGTTGTATTGCTTGAGGAGTGGGGTGGCGCGGTAGCCTTCGTGCAGGCCGTAGAGGATGGTCTCCTGCTTCAGCTCCTGGCCGAAGCGGAGCATGCGCTCGATGTCCTTGGGGCTGGAGGCAGGCAGCAGAATGCGCGGAGCCGCGAGAACGCCTTCGAGGTGCTTGTCGTAGTCGGGGCGGCGATTGCCGACGGGATGGGCGGCGTAGATCTGCTTCGCCTCTTTGTACAGGGCCGCGTCGAGGTAGATCTGGCGGATGTAGGCGATGACTCCGAGGAGGGAACCGGGGTAGCCCGCCGTGAATCCGGCGGTGCGCAGGGTGAGGAACATGCCGGCCGGAGAATGGACCACCATGTTGCCGGGGCGCTCGCCGGCGAGGTTGATGACAGCGCCCTGGCCGCTGAAGATGTTGCGGTTGGGGAAGGTGACGGCGCTGGTGAATCCGGCGTTGCGGGCGGCTTCGATGCGGCGGTCATTGGCGGCGAGCTGGTCGGCGGCGAGGAGGTAGCTTGTATTCAGCGGGCGGTCTTCGGGGCCACGGGCGGGGGGCGTTGCCGGGCCGCTGGAGGAGGATGATGAAGGGGGGCCTCCGCCGCGGCGGCCGGACGGCGATGGCGCGCCCATGGGGGCGGCGTCGCTGAGCCCGAGCGTGGAGAGCGAGTCAATCAGACCGGGATAGACGGTGAGTCCTGCTCCGTCGATGATCCAGGCATCGGCCGGCGGGGTGATGGTTTCACCAACCGCTTCGATGAGGCCGTTGCGCACAACGACGGTTCCTTGAGCGATCACGGGTCCGCTGACGGTGACGATGCGGGCGTTGCGGATGGCGATGACCGCGGGCGTTTCGGCTTTGCCGGGGATAAGGGTGAGAGCGGCAAGGCACACTAGCACGCAGAGGTGTCTGAGCATGGCGGTATCTATGTATTATAGGGGGCGGCCCGAGGTGCGGGGCGGTCAATCCGATTCCAGGGCGATCAGCACCCAGCGTTTCTGGCGAAAGCCGAATTGCGCGCGGGGCATCATCGGGCTGATTACGTCGGTGGCGTTGACGAAGCCGCGCAGGCCCTCGCCGGTTTCGACGGGCATGAAGGTGGCAAGTCCTTCGGAACGCACGGGGTCGCCCGCGGGACGGACGATGTCGAAGGAGAGCGTGGCGCGCACTGGGGCTTGGAGGGAAGGGGACTCGCGCAAGGGGACTTTCTCCTTGGCCACCACGAGGTGCCTGCTCCGGCTGAGGTGATCCGGAAAGCGCCAGACGACGTAGGGGGAGAGATAGAGGTCGGGCTGCTCGCGGAGAAAGCCGAGGTGCAGGCACTCACCGAGCGCCGCCCAGAGCGGGGTTTCGGCATCGTCGGGACGCCAGCGCTCGAGGAACTTGCGCCAGCCTCGGTCGTCTTTGTCCGGGCCTACGACGACGTCGTCATCGACCAGACGGCGCAGGGCTTTTGTGTTGCGGCGATCCACGGCTGAGCGCAGGCGGGAGGTGAACGCTTGAAATGAAGGATCGCGGGCGGACTCATCCACGGGATAGAGCTTCGGCAACGGTCCCTGGGCTGTGAGCACCAGAGCCAGTAGAGACAGGATTGGCATCGACACGCGCATAGGCGCCACGACCATCCTAGCGTTTGCGGGTTGCCAGACACCACGCCTGCTTTGGAATCAACATAACGTTGGAGCCCCGTCATGAACATCTCGCTCACGACTGAGCTGGAACAACATCCGCGCCGGTTCGAAGCTGTAGACCCCGTCGAATACGAGCGGCAAGAAGCGGAGCGACACGGGCAACCACGGACGCGGGTGAATAGATCTCCTCGCACTACTGGGGCCACAGGGGCAACGCCCGATCAGTTCAGCGACGGACTGCCGGCCTTTCTCAGTGCGACTGGTTTACAGGCCAAGGTCTTGCTTCGCCTGATCCCAAGTGATGAGAGGTTTGTCACCGTTACGGCGAATGGCCGCGTCAAGTTCGCGGGCGTCTTCGAGGTCTTCAACACGCTCTCTGAGCCGCGCAAGTTCGGCGGCGATCTCTTGAATTGTCGGCTCTTTCGATCCCTGTGCAAGGTCACTCATAAGCGTCTTTCCGCTGCTTCACAGCATACACTTCGATTCTAGCGCCGTCGAGGCGGAAGAGAATTCAGTGAGTTCCGGCGCGAAGCCGGTAGCGGCTGCGCTGCCCTTCGAGTTTCTTCACATCTCCGGCTAAGTCGTCCTGCAGAAGCTGTAGCCGGTAGCCGATGTTGCGACGAATCTCGTCAGGAAGTTCGCGGAGTTGTTCCCGCGCTTCTTCAGAGATGAATAGTCCGTATCGCATTCGGGTGGAGTGTACCAAACTCTATTTGAGGGTTGCGATATACTACGCCTACTCTGCAACCAACACAAATCGCTCATTACCGCATCACCACGAAACTCGGTGAGGGTGGCATGGGGGCCGTGTATCGTGCCACGGATACCAAGCTCAACCGCGATGTGGCGATCAAGGTGCTGCCGGACTCGTATGCGCAGGATGGAGACAGGTTGTCGCGGTTTACGCGCGAAGCGCAGGTGCTGGCTTCGTTGAACCATCCGAACATCGCGGCGATCTTTGGGATCGAAGAGCGGGCGATTGTGATGGAGTTGGTGGAAGGGCCGACACTGGCGGATCGGATTG
>CALFYR010000453.1 GCA_937954195.1 uncultured Dehalococcoidia bacterium | reverse complement strand
GCGGGGATCGCGGGCTCGGTCGATGGCCGCGCGGTTCGGTTGGGGTCGTACAACGTGGTGATGGAAGGCGCCCAGCGTTCCGAATCGACGGCGAGCTTCCGGCGGAGAATGCTCCGGGACGAAGGCGCGGTGATCTTCATCAGTGTCGATGGGCGGCTCGAAGGGGCCTTCCTGGTGGACGACCCGATCCGGCCGGAGGCCGCGAGGGCCATCCGGGGCGTGAAGCGGTATGGAGTAACGCAGGTCGCGATGGTTTCCGGCGATCACGCAACGGTGGCAGAGGCTGTGGGCGCAGCTCTTGGAATCGACCGGGTGATACCGGAGTGCACGCCAGAGGAGAAAGTGGAAGCAGTCGCCGCTTCCCGCAAACAGCACGTGACGGTGATGGTTGGCGATGGGGTGAACGATGCGCCCGCGCTGGCGGCGGCGGATGTGGGTGTGGCGATGGGTGCGCGCGGTTCGACCTCTTCGTCCGAAGCGGCCGACATGGTGCTGGTTGTTGACCGGCTCGACCGGCTGGTGGAGGCACTCTCGATTTCCCGACGGTCACGCGCGATAGCGGTCCAGAGCATCACCATCGGGATGGGGCTTTCCCTGGTGGCGATGGGGTTCGCGGCGTTCGGATACCTCACTCCGGTCCTCGGAGCGGTCCTGCAGGAGGGCATCGATGTGGTGTCCATCGCGAATGCGCTGCGGGCGTTACGGGGCGAGCGAAGCGCCGTGGACCGCGTCGGCATCGACCCGGAGCTGCTTTCGGGACTGCAGGCGGAACACCAGCGGCTGGCCCCGCGGATCGAGCAACTGCGAACCATCGCCGACGGAATCGAAGAGCTCGAACCTGCCCAGGCCGTGGAGGCACTCCGGAGGATCAAGGAGCTTATGGCTGAGACGGTCCTCCCCCACGAGCGCCGGGACGAACTGGAGATCTACCCGGTGCTCGGTACGGCCATTGGCGGCGACGATCCGCTCGCCGCCATGAGCCGCACACACCAGGAGATTTTCCACCTGGGCCGCAAACTGGAGCGCTTCGTGGAGGCCATCGGCGATGGTCCAATCGAACCTGGCGACGCCACGGACGCGCGCCGCCTCCTCTATGCCCTGCACGCGATTCTCCAGCTGAACATCGCGCAGGAAGAGGAACTCTTCGAGGTGCTGAACGACGGCCGCAACGGCGGTTGACCGCCTGGCCGCTACTGGACGGTGACGGTTCCGGACATGGCGGCGCCGTGGACCGAGCATTCGTATTCGAAGATGCCGGCACTGGCGAAGGTAAATTCGAATTCGCCGCCAGCTTCGAGGACGCCGGATTCGACGGTTTCGCCGTTGAAGGTGCCGCTCACGCTGTGCGGGAACGAGCCTTCCCAGGTCCACGTCACGGTGGTGTCGGCGGGTACCTGGAGACCGGTTGGGCTGTAGCTGTTGTCGATGACGCGGATGGTGGTCAGGTTGGCGGGGATGCCGCCGGATTCGGTTGGGGTTTCCGCGGTGCCGGTGGTGGCGGTCGCCTCGGGCGTGTCACCGCCGGAGTCATCGTCGTCGTCGCCGCAGGCGGCGCCGAGGGCCAAAGTCGTTCCCAGTGCAACAATCAGTAACGTACGGATCACAAGTCCCTCCTCACGGGGCCATACGTTACTGACCTATTCCACAGATGCGATTAGCCGGTAAAGGGGCTGTTGACCTTCGACGGATTCGACTTCGACGCCGGGGTGGGCTTCCTCGACGGCGGCGCGGGCGGCTTCGAGTTCGCCGGGGGCGAGCTCTTCGCCGCCGTAAAGGGTGACGAGCGCGCCGCGGACGATGGGTTCCGTGGCGAGCCCGGCCAGCAGAGCGGCGATCGCATCGGGTTCGCTGGCGACGAGCCGGCCATCGACGAGGGCGATGGCCTCGCCTTCGCGAACGGCGACTCCGTCGGCGGTGCGGCTGGCGCCGGCGATCGTCACCTCTACGGTCCGGACTCCACCGGTGGCCTCGGACATCGCGGCCAGCACGTCGGCCACGGGTTCGTCGCCATCGAAGGCCAGCGCGGCCGCGACGCCCTGGGGCAGGGTGGTCGTTGGGACCACGTGAAGGGTGCAGCTCGTGAGCTCCTTCGCCTGTTCGGCGGCGAGGAGGACGTTCTTGTGGTTCGGCAGGACGATGACGTCGGGAACGCGGAGGGCGTCCGCGGCTTCGGCGATCTGGCCGGCGGGTGGCTTTTCGAGGAGGCCGAGGTCGGAGACGGCGACACTGAGGCTCTCGAAGATGGCATCGAAGCCGGCGCCGCGGCTGAGCGCGAGGATGGCGAGCTTTGCGCCGGCCCCGGAGCCAGTGGCCTTAAAGCGCACGTTCTGCGCGGTCATGTCTTCGACCTTCGTGCGGGACACCGACCCCATCCGGGCCGCTTCGTCGAGCAGGCGCTGAGGTTCGAGGGAGTGCGCGTGGACGCGAACCAGTTCTTCGTCACCGACGACGACGACCGAACGGTTGCCGCCGGCTTCGGCGAGGGCGCGAACGGAATCGATGTTGAGCGGGCCGGTTGTGGCTTCGATGAGGAATTCCGTGCAGAAGCCGAAGGCTTCGTCACCGTGGTCGGCGAGTTGGGCAAGCGGGCGGTCGAATTCGGTCGTGGGTGCGACCGGCATTGACCCGGTGAGTGAGCCGAGGAGCCCCCGGAGGATGACACAGACGCCCTCGCCGCCGGCATCCGGGACGCCGGCTTCTTTGAGGGCAGGGAGCTGCTCGATCGTGTACGCCTCGGCGGCTTCGGCGGCGCGGACGGCAGCGTGCATGACCCCGACACAGCCGATTCCGGCGCCGCCACCGGGGAGGGCGGCAGCCGTTTCGCGGGCGGCCTCGGCCGCAGCGCGCAGCACGGTGAGCATCGTGCCTTCCTGCGGGTTGCTGACGGCGCGGTAGGCCTGTGCGGCGGCGGATTCGAAGCCAGCCGCAAGGAGGCGGGCATCGAGGTGGTCGGTTTGGCCGACGCCTGCGGCGAACCCACGCAAGGCCTGGGAAAGGATGACCCCGGAGTTGCCGCGGGCGCCGTAGAGCGCGCCGCGGGAGAGCGCTTCGAGGACCTCGGTGACGGTGGGGGATTCTGCGAGAGCGTGGGTGCGGCCGACGGCCTCGCGAAGGGTCGCGGACATATTGGCGCCAGTGTCGCCATCGGGGACGGGGTAGACGTTGATGGCATCGACGGCCCGGGCACACTCGCGGAGGTGCAGTGCGGCGGCTGACCATGCGGAGCGGAGGAGCCGCCCATCGAGGAAAACGTGGTCCGTTGCGGGGCTGGTCAAGAGCGGCATCCGCAGGCGCCGGTTTGGCCGTTACCGAGTTCGAGTGCTACCATGAGCGTTCGATTCTGCCACGTAAGGGAAGTTGACGCATGGCAAGCGGTGCATGCGACGTGTGCGCGAAGACCACGATGTTCGGACGGCACATTCGCCATACCCATGGCGGGCGCTGGGAACGGAAGGCGACGAAGAAGTCGCGGACGTTCAAGCCGAACATCAGCAAGCAGCGTATCTGGATTGGCGGCGAATCGATTCGCCTGAACATCTGCACCCGCTGTCTTCGCACTCTCGTCAAGAACTAAGAGATCCACTGGATTGCAGTGAACGCCGGGCAATGCCCGGCTTTTCTGTGCGCGTCGCGGGAAGACCGGGGCCCTTGACAGCCGTGGTACAAACTAAACCGCCGTTCACTTTACGGCCGGGATGGGCTTTTCGATGTACGACGCGATTGTGGTTGGGGCGCGGTGCGCAGGTTCGCCGACAGCGATGTTGCTGGCTCAGGCGGGGCACAGGGTGCTGGTGGTCGATCGGGCGACGTTCCCGAGCGACACGCTTTCGACGCACTTCATCACGCCCGATGGCGTGATGCGGCTGCAGGCCTGGGGGCTTTACGACCGAATCGTGGCGACGGGCGTGCCAGTCACGCGCGGGACGCAGCGTTCTATCGGCGGGATGACCATGCCGCCGGACCCCAACGAACCGATCGCCCTCTGCCCGCGGCGGACGGTGCTCGACAAAATCCTGGTGGACGCGGCGCGGGATGCGGGGGCGGAGGTCCGCGAAGGTGTGCTGGTCGAATCGCTGATCGAGGAAGACGGCCAGATCGTTGGGATTCGTGGGCGCAGAGGCGATGACCGGTTCGAAGAACGCGCGAAGGTGGTGATCGGAGCCGATGGGCGCGAGTCGTTCGTCGCGCGGCAGGTTGGGGCCGAAGAGTACAACGTGGTGGAGGGCCACACCGGGGGCTACTACGGGTACTTCAAGAACTTCGGTGGTGACCTGCAGGAGCTGTACATGGGCGGCGGGTACGCGATGTTCGTGTTCCGGACGAACGATGGTGAGGCGTGCATCGGCGTGGAGATGGTGGCCGACAAGTACAAAGCGTTCCGTTCGGACATCGAGGGGAGCATCAGGCGGGCACTTTCGACGGTGCCTTCGCTGATCGAGCGGTACGAGAAGGCGGAGCGCAGCGGGAAGATCATGGGGCTGACGCCGCACAAGAGCTTCTACCGAAAACCGTACGGGGATGGCTGGGCGCTGGTTGGAGATGCCGGGTACTACCGTGACCCGCTGCTTGGGCAGGGGATAAACGACGCGTTGCGGGACGCGGAAGAGCTGGCCCGGGCGCTAGACGGGGTGTTCACGGGAAGGGCTTCCTGGGACGACGCCATGGCCGGGTACCAGCGGCAACGAGACGACGCGACGCGGGATGTCTACCACCTCACGGCGGTGCTCACGGAGAAGCTCGACCCGGGCCCGGCTGAGATGGCATTGATGGCCGGCGGGCCACCCGAGAAGTCTCCCGCGCCGGTCTGAGGGACTTGTTGTAAGAAATCAGCGGTTCCCCGGTCTTACCTGCACAACAAGGGCAGGAGAGAGCCAAATGAACCGCTTGAAGAAGTTTTCGATTGCAGCCGCCGCCGCGATTCCCGCGGTGGCGCTGTTTGCTGGCACGGCCAGCGCCGCCGTCGTTGACCACGTGACGAACGGTGGTTTCAACATCAATGCGAAGGGCTGGACGCCCAACGAGAACGCGACCATCGCCAAGCACGATGGGTTCCCGATGGGCGTGCTGACGAACGTGAAGGCGGGGGCGGCCGCAAGCACGGCCACCGCGACACAGTGCATGCCGGTGATGCCGAACCTCGACGTGGACTTCTCGGGGCGAGTGTTCATCCCGGAGAACCAGCAGCGCAAGGGGAGCGCGACCTTCCAGGTTTCGTTGTTCGCCGACGACAACTGCAGCGACTTCCTGGTGGGTGCGGAACTGCCAGCACAAAAGGCGACCGGCGAGTGGAAAGAGTTCTACTACAACCCCGTGCCGTGGCCGGGCAGCGAGGCCCATTCGGCGCGGGTGACGCTGGTTGTTGAGAAGAACCTCAGCGGATTCCTGAAGCGCAATGAGCCTTTCATGGCGTTCTTCGACGACATCAAGCTGACGCAGGTGTACGTGCCTGCTCCGGAGGGTGAGCCGGCAGAGGACGACTGCATGTGCGCGCCGGCGCAAGAGGAAGAGCCGGCTGAGCCCGCCGCTCCCACCGACGATGGCCCGATTCCGGCCGAACCGTCGGGTGGCGACGACGATGGTGATGGACCGATCCCGGCAGAGCCGGTCGGGGGCGACGACGAGGGTCCGGTGGAGCCGGAGCCGACCGACGACCCCGAAGAGCCGGCAGAACCCGCGGTTGAGCCGACCAGCGAAGACGAAGAACCTGCCGCGCCGGCTCAGCCGGAGCAGCCAGCCGCCCAGGGACAGGATGACAACGGCACGGGGGGTAACGACAACGACGAACCCGCACCCGGCGCGCCGACTTCCGACAACGATGGCGACGAGGCTGAGGTGGAGGACGCCGAGACCTCCGACCAGTACGAGCTGACCAACGACGGTGGCGACCGCCCGGCTCTTGGATCCGGCCAGACCGAGACTCCGGCGGCGCCGGCGACCGGTGAGAACATCGCCGGCCCCGCGAGCCTGGTGGGTGCTGATGAACTTGGCCTGCTGGGTGGTGCGATTGCCTTCTTCGGCCTGGTGCTGGCAGCCGTGGCGATGAAGCGGGAGCGTTCGCAGAACTAACGAACAGGCGAATCGAAAGCCAGGAGCCCGGCAGCGATGCCGGGCTCTTCGGCGTGAAGGTAAAGATTTCTGCGGGCGTGTAAGAACTGCCGGGGATGGCGGTCTAACCAGCACAACAGGAGGAGAGACCTGCCATGAAGACCACGATTCGAACCCTGACCATTACCGCCGCCGCACTCGGGATGTTCGCGGTTGGCAGCCTTTCGATGCTGGGCGGAGGGACCGCCCACGCCGACGACGAGCCAAAGATCACCTTCAACGGTCCGTTGACGCTGGTGACGGCGACGCCCACGCCGAAGATTCGGATCGTGAAGCCGCTGGGTCCGCTGGTGACGCCAACAAAGGGTATCCAGATTGTGACGGTTACTCCGACCCCAACTCCCAAGATTGAGATCCAGCTTCCGCCGACCAAGACGCCGACCCCGAAGCTGGAGATTGCCGTACCGCCGACCCGGACGCCCACGCCGATGCCGGAGGACGAGCCGACCGAAGAACCGACCGCGACTGAGGAGCCGACGGAAGCGCCGAACGCCACGAGCACGCCGGAACCCGCTCCTCAGCAGCCGCAGGGCGGAAACAACGGAGGCGGCAGCGGCGGCCAGGCCCCGGCCGATGCGCCTGCCGACGGAGAGGGTGAAGCGGAATCCGATACCGATTCGGACGCCGAGGCTGAGGAGGCCGAGGCCAGCGAGCAATATTCGCTCGACGACAACCGGCGCACGGGCCGCGAGCGAGGGAACACCATCGAGAGCGTGCCGGGCGTGAACCTGGTGGTGCCGGTGGCGAAGGAAGTGATTGGCGCTGATGAGCTGAGCTTCGTCGGTGGTGCGCTGGCGCTGTTCGGACTGAGCCTTGGGCTGGTCGCCTACAAGCGGGAGCGGCGAAGCGACGACGACGAGTAGACCCTGAGCGGCGGCGTGGGATGGGCGCCGGGGTTCCTGGCCCCTCCCCGAGAAATCGGGGAGGGGCCTTCTTCTGCCGGTTGCCATGCCTGAAATGTCGAACTAGTATCGCTGGCGAGTTGTTCCCGGGGAGGCGCAAGGATGAGCGACGACGTGATTTCGGACGTTTCGGGGATGGTGCTTGTGGCGCGGTTGCGGGCGCAGAGCGGCCGGCGGGACGCGTTACTGGAGGCGATCCGGGCGGTGGTGCAGGCCGGTGTGGAGCTCGAGCCGGGCTGCCTGGGAGTGACGGTTCATATCTCTCCGGATGAGCCGGACATCGTGTTCCTGCACGAGCATTACGCAAGCCGCGAGGCGTTCGCCAGGCACCGCGAACTGCAGCAGACGAACGAACGCTACATCGAGCTCGGCGGCCATTTGCGCAGCCTGTTGGCCGAACCCATCACGGACTTCAAGGTGTACACGCCGGTGTTCCGCACGATCAGGGGGCTCACACCCGTGGCGGCTGGTTAGCGGCGAACGCGCAGCGCCCAGCAAATTCGCATTCGCCGCACCTGGGCGCCGCTTTCGTGCAGAGGTGCTTGCAGTGCATGACGATGAGGGCGTGGTAGCGGCAGTAGAGGTCGCGCTCGGTCTCAGGATGGTTGGTGGCGCTCCGTTCGGTTTGGAGGTGAGCGAGCATCCATGCTTGCCACTCGTCATAAGAAGTTGAACCAGGGCCATGACCGAGGCGACTGAACAGGCGCATGGTGTAGGCGTCGATGACGAGCGCGGGTTCGCGGGCAGCGTAGGCGACGATGGCGTCAGCGGTTTCCTTGCCGATGCCCCAGGTGCCCAGAAGGCGCAGGCGGAGTTCGGCGGGTTCGACCGCGAGGAGCGATTG
>CALFYR010000452.1 GCA_937954195.1 uncultured Dehalococcoidia bacterium | reverse complement strand
CACGTTCGCGGCCGTGCTCGGAGCCGAACTCGAAGGCTCGAGGTTGGTCGATCCACGCCGGAACCGCGCCTGGAACTCGAAATCGCCTAGGGTCCCGTTTCCAAAGCCGGGCGTCACTTCGAAGGTCGCCTCGCCCGCTTCGATGGTGGTGTCAGTTCCCAGGAGCACCCAGTCGTCGTCGTCGGTGCTGGCAGCATCGCGGTAGAAGAAGTCGACCTCGCCGCCATCACCCACCAGCGTCGCTGGTGGCTGTGCACCGGCCATCGCCGTCAGCAGGATCGGCGTGCAGCCGGGTGACGTGGATGCCGCGCAGATTTCGACATCGTCGTCCGGATCGGCGGTTACGGAGATTTCTGACGGCACGAGAATGGTCAGACCGGTGGTCACGTCCGGCGTCGCCGCGGTGCGGATGTTGTAGGTGGCCGTACCCGTCGGATTGACCGGGTGTGGCACTTCCAGCGTCTCAGTTTGAAGCCGGGCCGTAACCGTGAAGGCAAGGCCCGCTGCCGTTCCCGCTGGCACCGCAACCACGCGGGCTTCGCCCGGCGTGCAGTTCACCAGGGTGGTGCCAATCGTCAGCTCGCCTGACGCGGGACAGATCGGGGCGCTCGGAAGTGTACCGCCGGCCACGCCGGGCTGCACCAGCAGGCTCGACGGATTCGTGCTGAAGACCACGCGCCCGCTTGGGACTTCGTCCAGGTTGAACCGCGCCCGAAGGATGATCCGGGAGGTACTCCCGACTTCCGTCGCCGGGGTCAGCGAGGCCACGTCCGTCCAGGTGTCCTGGATACCCGTGCCGGCTGGTGCGTTCCAAACGTCAATCTGGTTAGAGACGGTGTCTACCACCACGACGCGCGCGATCGAGTTCTCCGGCGGGCCTACTTGCGGGCCCACGCAGAAGTAATCAAGTGTGGTTGTAGCGCGGATGTAGTACACGCCGGGTTTCGCAGGGGCGTGGAGAATACCTGTGCTCCAGCCGAACCCGCTTCCGGGGATCGGCTGGCCGGTGTTGTTGTCCATCACGAGCGGGAACCCACCACTTGCCACGCACACGGGTCCCTGGGGTGTTGTCCCGGCGGTTTCGTTTCCGCCAATACCTACGTAGAGCTGCCGGATGCAACCCGGACAGTACGTGGTGCGTCCAGCGTTTCCAGATACCGTCAGGGGCGAATTTGGCTCCACCACGATGGTGTTGTCGCTGACCTCGATGGCGTTCGGCGAAGAGAGCGTGACGGCCGTGACCACGGTGCCACCGCCGAGGTTCTTGGGCACGGCGTAACCACCCGCGGTGGAGAACCCGCTTCCAGCGTCGATCGTGTTTCGGCAGGTGTTGTCCACGATGCCGTCGAGCGGGTCGTCTTCATCGACGGAGTTGCACCCATCGGGAATCGGCGGAAGCGCGAGAAGGTTGCGTGGGTCGCTCGTGCTACCAAAGGCGTTGGTGCCGCCCGAATACACGCCGATGAAGGTGTGTGCGACGCCGGGACTGGTCGGGCTGCCACCGTAGTCCAGGTTCGACGTATCCACCGAGACCTGCGCGACGGCCACGTCGCCGGTCGTGAACAGCGGAGCACTCGGACCGAACGCGGAGACGGGGTCCAGGATGTACGCGCCCGTTTCGGGATCGGTCTGCGGGTCCACGTAGAACTGCACCGTTCCACCCTGGGGCGTGATCGTCCCGCCGCCCCGGCCGCTCTGTATGCCAAGGACGCGCGCCATCAGCGTCAGCCGATGGCCGTTGTGTACCTGGTCCAGCGGCACCGAGTCGAGGATGACGGATGTCCGCCCGATGCCGACCGCGCGCGGTTCGGACGTAAAACACGTACCGAAGTTGCAGACCGTGGCGGTCACGTTGAGCGAAACGGGCGCGCCGGGCTCGTTTCGGATAAACGTCTCGAAGGTCTTCTCGATGCCGCTCTTGTTCGCCGGGGTACCACCGGGGGCCGACCACGCGATGCTCGTAAAGTCGCCCGAGAAGTTAGCTTCGCAGTTGAACTGAGCGGACTGACCGTCTTCGCTAATCGGGAAGGCTGTCTGGCAGACCACCACCACCTGGCCCTGCGGCACCGGAGTGGGCGTCGGGCCGGAACCTGAGCCCGAACCCGATCCACTCCCGGATCCCGAATTCGAACCGCTGCCCGAACCCTGCGACCCCAGCCCCGTACCGAAGTCGATCTGCTCCTGGCGGCTCACCGAACGGCAAATCGTCACGTTGCACACCGATGCGGAGATGCTCGCCGGCGTGTCCTCCGGGAACGTCATCAGGAATGAGTTCGAGCCGGTGAACTCCTGCACCGTCTGCCCGTTCAGCGTCCAGCGCGTGGTCGTGTACTCACCGGTCACCTGCAGGTCGCAGATGAAGGTCGCCAGTTGCGGCGATGGCTGATAAATCGTGCTGCAGGCAAGACCCACCGTGGATGGTGGCTCGAGCGGGCCGGTATCGGGCGGCGGCGTGATGCCCGGCGGCAGGCCGGGGCCCTGGCCAGGCGGCCTCGGTAACCGTTCGATCACCTCGCCGGGGCCATGCGCGAATTTCAGCGGTGTCGCCAACAACATCGAGCCAAAGCCCACGATGATGTTGTCCTCTTCGTTGGGTTGCCCCGGCGCGAACCGTATGGGGTCGCCCAGTTCGAACCCCTCGTTGCTCGCGGTCTCGACGCGGGTCTGGCCGGCTTCAGCCCCGAGCGTGATGTTTGTCGTGGCTTCTTCAAACGGCGTCGGTGTGGGTGTGGGAGGCGGCCCCTGCGTCGGTTCGATGGTTGGGGTAGGCGTTTCTTCGTCGCCACCGCCTGCGCCGCCCGGCGTCGGGGTGGTTTGCGGCGTTGGCGTGCTGCCGCCGCTTGTCACTTCGACGTCGGAGGTGCCGGTTTCGGGGTCGACCGAAAGTTCGGCGGTTGCCGCGCCTTCGGTGTCGATGGTGTCGAACGACGACGAACCGTCCCGGCCATAGGTGTGGACGGCCACACTACCCGGCTGCCCGCCGGTATCGAGGATCTCGATCGTGTAGTCGTCGGGGCTGCCGGGGAGAACGATCTGGTTCGTGCCAGCGCCCGGAGGCGGCGCCTGTTCGATGCACGTCGGGTCGCGCCACGCGCGCCGGTTATCGACCGATGCGCCCGGGATTTGCACCACGGCATCGGCCTCGTCGGTCCCCGAACCGGTATCGACGACACGCCCCTGGCTGTCGATGACGCGGAACTTCACATCGGCGGGGGCGGTGAGCACCACGGCGCTCAGGTCGTTCGAAGGTTCGTAGATAACCGAACTCCGCACCTTCCCGGCGTAGACATCCAGGGTGGTCCGGTCGCGGTAGAACGGGTCGTTGATCAGGATGGTGTCGCCATCGAGGCCAACCGCGGCAATCCAGTGCCCGGGCACCTCGAGAATAACCGGACGCCCTGCGCGAAGCTCGGCGCGGATCTCGTCTTCCGAACCGGAACCCTTGCGTACGAAGCGGACGGTGGGCGTGCCGGGGTTCGCCTTGGCGATTTCGCCGGAGATGGCGTTCGCGGCGGCCCAGATCACGTCGCCGTAAATGTAGCCACGACTGACCCAGCCGCGTTCGGTGCGTTTGGCCTCCCCGTTGAACCACGCGTTCAACGTCTGGGGATTGAGTGCGTTGCCATCCGGGAGTTCGAGGATGCCGTACAGCGCGAGCATCACGCCCACGGAGGTCATCGCGCAGCCGCACTGGGCGATGGTGGTGCCGCACCAGTCCTTGCCGGATGGCAGCTCGGTCGAACGCGCGTACTCGGTGTCGGCCCAGCGCGGGTCGTTCTGTGCGAAGAAGGGCGCGCCTTCGGAATCAGCGGCCCCGAAGATTGGTGACCCACCGGAACCAGCCGACGTGCCCGCCACGGTCGCGTCGGGCCGCGGCGTTGCGTCGCTCGCACTCCCTCCGCCGGATTCGTCGTTCTCCGGGGCCGGATCGTCACAGACATGGACGCCGGCATATTCCGATTCAGCGCCGGCCGTTTGCACGCCGTCGCCATCCGCCACGATGAGCACCGCAATCGCCGTGAAGGCGAGGATGATCGCGCCGAGCAGCAGCAGCGACGGCATCTTGAACTTTTCGAGCGGCGGATTGATCGCCAGCTGACCGCGCGCCGTGATCTCCGAGCCGGAGCCCCGGAACTTGCCGACGGTTTCGAACGTGGGTTGCGAAGGCGGACCGAAGAGCTGGCGTTTGCGGTCGACCCGCAACGGGACGATCGCCTTCTCGCCCGGCTTGAGTTCGATCGATGGCGTGGCGAACCGGTAGCGGTACGCCTGTTCGTCGTCCCGGCCGGTCAGGTCGATGTGTATCGGAGCGTTGCCGGAGTTCTCGGCCAGGACCTTGAAGTCACGCTTCGCCCGCATCGCCGAGAGGTTGATGGTTGCGCTTTCGAACGGCAGCACGGTGAAGCTGCCCGACGCGATAACTTCGCGTTCCTGTTCCCGCGAATCGACATGGATGGCCAGGTCGTATTCGCCTGCGAGCGATTCGAAGCGCCGCGGAGGATGGATGGTGATCTGCACGTCTTCGCGGGCGTTCGGCACCAGCGAGAAGCGCGTGTTCGAAATCGTGTACCACTCGTTCGGGAGCGCCGGGATCGAAAGCTCGATGTCATCAACAATGCGCGACCGGTTCGTGACCGTCAGCGTGGCCGTGACCGATTTGCCCGGGTCAATCGGGATGGAAGGGGAGATGAGCGCCACGGCGAGTCCGCCCGGCAGGCCCCCTTCTTCGCTTTCGACAGGGGTCGCCTCGGCCGGTGGTGGTGGGTAGTACACCGCCTCGAGGTCCCCGATGCGCAGCTCGACGCCTTCGTCCACGAGGTAGCGCTGGTGCGGCGTGAGCCGTTAGCAATTCAGGAACGTTCCGGCCGCGCTGCCGAGGTCTTCCACCATGAGCCGGCTGCTCTCGACCGTCAGTGCCGCATGGCGCCGGGAAATCGAAAAGTCGTCGACCAGGATCGAGACGCCTTCGCCACGGCCGACCACCGCGCTCGGCAGGTCGAGCGGGAAGTCGCGGTCAGTCCCATCGAGGAAACGGACGCGCAGGGTGCCAAATTTCATGGGCACCACGCTATGGCCAGGCGGAATTGGCGCATGTTAGCTCGCAGGATACTCACGGATTCCCGTGCTTGCCACGTAGACGGCCGGTGACAACCACGTAAACGTGCCCGCCTTTACCCCGATTCGGGTGCTCACTGCTCGGCGGGGATAACCCAGTTGAGGGTCCCCTCGCCGTTTATGGCGACCCAGTACACCGACCCGGTGGTGAAAACGGTGAAATCGGCGCCGCCAGGGACGCCGGCAGCGCCCGGGAAGTACGCCTTCCACGTCTGGGTCGTCGCATCCCATTCGAAGATCGCCGTGATCCGGTGGGAGATATCCACCGCGCCGGGTGTACCGCTTCCCCGGATGGCGTTCTCGACGGGCGTGTTATTCACGCCGCCCCACGAAAGCAACGTCCACCGGAACGTGAGCACGTACGTCTCGGTACCGACCGGGCTAGGTGCGGGAGGCGATGTCGTGCCGCCCGAACCGCTCGGGCTCACGTACGTGAAGTTCTCCGCGAGCGCACTCGTCCCGTTCGGCGTCGTGACCGAGACCACCGTCGAACCGGAGACGTTCGGCGGGGCTTTCACGGAGAGTGTCGTGTCGTTCACGACTGAGCAGCTCGGCGCCGGCATCGCGCCGAACTTCACGGCGCCCGGGCAGGTCGCTCCCGTGAACCCAAGGCCGGAGATGACGACGTCGTAGCCGCCGACCGTCGAACCCTGGTTCGGCGAAAGCTGCGTGATGATCGGGACGGCCGACGTGTAGGTGAACTTCGTTGCGGCGCCAACCGGGCTGGTATTCGTGCCCTTGGCCACGCGGACATCAACCGCCTCCGCAACACCGTGCGACGGGCTGAGCACGGTGATCTGCGTGGCGCTGTTGATGTTGAACGAGGGCGCTGGTGTCGTGCCGAACGACACCGTCAGTGGAGCGATGAAGTTCTTCCCGGTGATGATCACGATCGTCCCGCCCGTGGTTGGTCCCGTTGCCGGGTTCAGCAAGTCGATAATCGGCCCGTTGGTGTAGGTGAAGAGGCTCGCCGGCGTTGCCGGGCTCTGCCCCGAACCGGTCGTCACCCTGACGTGGACTTCCTGCTCGATGCCGCTCGGGGGCGAGGTGACGGTCAGCGTTTGTGTGTCCACGAACGTGGGCGTCGCATTGAGCAACGGGCCGAACTGCACGGTCGATGCGGATGTGAAGTTCTGACCCTTGATGGTAATGGTCGTGCCGCCGGCAATCGGCCCGGCGATGGGTGAAATGCTGGTGATGATCGGTCCGGAGTAGGCGAAAGATGCGAGCGGCGTTTCGGGGCTGGTCACGCCGTTTACCGTCACCCGGATGATCTGGTTCCCGGTCCCTGGTGGCGAGACGACTTCCAGTTCCGTCTGGCTCTTCACGGTCACGAACTGTGCATCTGTCTGACCGAACCGGACCGTTGCTCCTACGGCGAAACCTGTGCCCTTCACCCGCACGACCGTGCCGCCAGTGACGGGCCCGAACGGCGGGTCGATGGATTCAATGAGGGGGCCGGTGCTGTAGGTGAAGTTCGCCGCGGTGGTGAACGGGCTCGCCCCTGACTGACCGTGGGTCACGGTGATCTGCTGGATGCCGCTGTTTGGTGGGGCGATGGCGGAAATCTGCGTGCCGCCCGGCAAGACGGTGAACGACAGGGCATCTTCGCCACCGAACTTCACCGAGCTTCCGGGTACCACATCTATCCCGGCAAAGTTCGACCCAAAGATCTGCACGACCGTGCCGCCGGTGGGCGGACCGAAGTTCGGCGAAATCGAGGTAATAATCGGACCCTGGTCGTAGAGGTACTCACTGTCGATCGTGGGTGGCGATTCCATGCCGCCGAGCGTGACGATCACGTGCGTTAGACCCGAACTGCGCGAAGGCGTTGTCACCCGGATCGTGTTGGTCCCCGTGAACTCACAGCTGTCCGCGTTGAACTCGCTGAACGTGACCGCATC
>CALFYR010000451.1 GCA_937954195.1 uncultured Dehalococcoidia bacterium | reverse complement strand
TGCGGTCGGTGTGCTTCAGGTCGGGCGGCCATTCGTACCAGCCGGCGTACCCTTCGCGAACGAGTACTTCGTTGAACAGCTGCCCCTCGTGCCACGCGTAGCGAAGCAGGCGGCCGCCTGGGTCGGTGTCCGAGGTGTCGCGCTCAAGTGCGACGGTCTCGCCCAGGAGCCGGTCCGCCGTGAAGCCGGTGGCTTCGGCGCCGAAGCAACGCGCACCGCCCACGTGAGTCTCCGGCGAATCCACGAGGATGAGCCGGATGCGGCCCGCATCGGCGCAGCCCTCCACGTCGAAAGTGTCGCCATCAATGACATTGGTGACTTCGCAAAAGGTGAGGCCCGTTGGCGTGGGCTCGCCGCGCGTCGCCGTGGGTTCCGGATCGGCGGTGGCTGTGCAACCAACGAGCACGAGCGCGACCGTGGCGGCCGCGAGAAGTCGTTTCATCGGAGGGCCTCTGCGAGCCGATGCAGCCATTCGAGGCGCTCGCGATGCCACTTCGATGCCAGCCCGCTCGAACTAGGGATGACCCACGGCACCGTTGCTTCGATGCTCTCGGCCTGCTCGCGCTTCGCAAGCGAAGCGACCGAGAGGCCAAGAGCGTGACGGCCGAAGTGCTGGTAGATGCCCCGGCCGCTAAAGCACGCTACCTGTGGCTGAAACTCGCGGAGCTCCGAATGAAGGCGTGCGGCGCCTTCCGCAATCTCCGCGGTCGTGAGTTCGCTCGCCCGGACGGTCGGACGGCAACAAAGATCGGTGAACCCGATGCCCGCCTCGTCCGGGAGCGCCCGGTCATCCAGTGGTGTGACATCGCGGCCCGCGAGCCCGCTGGCGCTGAGGTGACGCCAGAACATGTTCCCCGGGCGCGCGTAGTAGTGGACCGCCTCCACCGATTACATCGCGGGGTTGTAGCCGATGAACACGATGCGCAGTCCCGGCTTGAGCAGGTGGGGCAGAGTCGGGGTCTCGGCCATGCCGCTCATGGGAACAGGAACTTCAGACGGGGATTGGCGAGATGGAGCGCTTCGAAAGTGGGCGGTTCGGGACCCGCGTCCTCGACGAGAAACTGGAGACTCAGCCGGACATCCTCGGCCAGCGGGATGTTGTGCCCGGGCTCGCCGTTGCTCGTCGCCGCGACGGCCTTCTGCCAGTCCTCGATGCCTTCGA
>CALFYR010000450.1 GCA_937954195.1 uncultured Dehalococcoidia bacterium | reverse complement strand
GATGATGTTGCGCTGGATTTCGCTCGTCCCGCCGCCGATGGGGCTGGTGGTGCTATGCATATAGAAGCGGGTGAAACGGCCCCCCATCGCGTTCTGGTCATCGCGGTCCGTGATCTGCGAGTAGAGCCCGCCGAGGTGCATTGCGGTTGAGGCGAGGCGCACGTCGAGCTCGCTGGAGTAGAGCTTGGCGATGCTCGATTCCTTGTTGGGGATCTCGCCGCGTTCCTGCATGGAGATGATGCGGTAGCAGATGAGCGCTTCGACCTGGGCCTCGATGGCGCGGTCGGCGAGTTCGCGGCGGACCGCCTCGTTTGTGGCCACAGTGTGGCTACCACGCTCGGATTCCTTTGCGAACTTCACGAGGTCCTTCACGATGAGCTGATGCGCGACGCTGGTGGCGATGCCGGAGCGCTCGAAATCGAGCGTGGTGGTGGCCAGGTACCAGCCGCGGTTCTCCTCTCCCAGCAGATTCTTGGCCGGGATGCGGGCGTCTTCGAAGTACACCTCGTTGAACTCGTGGCTATTCAGCATGTTCACGAGCGGGCGAACGGTGATGCCCGGCGTCTTCATATCCACGAGGAAGTAGCTGATGCCGCGGTGTTTCGGCGCATCGGGGTTCGTACGGGCGATGAGGATGCCCATGTGGGCCGCGTGCGCGCCGCTGGTCCAGATTTTCTGCCCGTTGACCACGTAGTCGTCGCCATCGCGGATGGCGCGGGTCTGCAGGCTCGCCAGGTCGCTCCCGGCGCCCGGCTCCGAGAAGAGCTGGCACCAGACGTGTTCGCCCGAAATGATCTTCGGGAGGTATTCCTGCTTCTGCTCCTCCGTGCCGTAGACCATGATGGTCGGGCCGGCCCAACCGTGGCCGATGCCGCCGGAGCGCGGCGCGCGCCGCCAGGCGAACTCCTCGCTGAGGATGAATTGTTCCTTGACGCTGAGGCCGCCGCCACCGTGTTCCTTCGGCCATGCCGGGGCGCCCCAGCCACGTTCGTTCAGCTTCTTCGTCCAGCCGCGCATGAACTCCCAGAAGGCCTGCATCTGACCGCCGCGCCCGCCCGAGCCGTTGAAGAGACCCCACTCCGTGGGCCGGCCGGCGAATTCATCCGGATACTCGTTGTCGAGAAAGTCGCGCACCACGTGGCGAAACTCGGCTTCGCGTTCGTTGTCGCGGAATTCCATGGGGCACCTCCCTCGATTGCGCGGGGAGGATACATCACGGGAGAGCGGAGGACACGGAGAGCACGGTGATACCGACGAGTCGGCGTGGTGGCTACCGTGTGGCCACGCGCGTCTGGAGGAGGGGTTGCGCGTTCTCGTTAGAATCGGAAACCACTGGAGGTGGACTCAATGACATACGACAATCAGGAGCTTGTACGGCGCTTCGTCGAGGCCGAGAACGCTCACGACGTCGAGGCGCTCTCCCAACTAGCCGCACCCGACGCCCGCGTGTACGGAAACGGATTGCTCATAGCGGACTCGTGGGCGGGGTATCGGCCAATCGTCGAAGCCACTCTCGCCGCGTTTCCCGACTCCCGAAGGGAAGTGTCGTTCATCGCAAGCGACGACGAGATCGTCGCGTTCCGTTGGACGGTCACCGGAACCCACAAGGCGCCTTGGCGAGGAATACCGGCCTCCGGCAATCTCGTGACCTTCAACGGGACGACCTGGATCCGAAATCGCGATGGACGCATTGCGGAGGCGTGGTTCGACATGGACATGTCTGGTCCGATACAGCACATGACCGCGAAGTAGTCCCTAATCGCTGTGCCCCAGCGCTGAGATCGGCATCAGCAACGCGATGAGCTGATCGTCCAAGAGCTTCTGCACGCGCTCGGTAATCTCACCGAAGCTGGCGTGGTCCGGCTTCTCCTTGCCCACGAGTTCGCAGGCGAGCATGTGGCTCTCCAGGTACGCCAGCGCGAGCGAGATCATTTCGCCACGGCCAAGTGCGCGAAGCGTCGACGTGCCTTTCTGGATGGGTGTGAGTTCCATGGAATCCTCCTCGGCGGGGCGCGAGGCGCTAGCCCGCGAATGCGGCTTCGATGCGGTTAAGCACCACCTGCTCTTCGCGCGCGATCTCCCGGCCCAGCCCGTATGGCTCGCCGGAGGCGGCCGCCGCGACCGCGTGAGCGCGGGCGACAGTCGCCTCCTTGAGCCGGTCCCAGCCAGCTCGGCCAAGGTTCGGCCGGATGGCGTGGAGATACTCTGACCACGTCTCGAAGAGCGAGGGTTCGGGCTGTTCAATGAGCCAGTTGAGCAGCAGCGCGCGGGCTTCGCCGCTGAGCGCATGGGTCTCGGGGTCGCGAATGATGCGGAGGCGCTCGGCCTCCTCCAATCTGCCGTCGGCCCAGGCGACCGCCACCAGCGGCACGAGTGCTATGGCCATGACCGTCGCACCGGTCATCCCCGCCTCGGCCAGGTGAGCGATAACGTCCGCGTCGGTGATCCCTGTGGCGCCACCCAACGTTTCCGCGAGCCGCTCCGTTTCGAGGCGGGCGCGCATGGCGGAGAGCAACTCCTCGTTGTGGCGCTTGAAGAACTCTTCCTCGAGTGCGCGGCGGCGTTCGCCAAACAGTTGGTCATCCATGCGAGACCTCCGTTCCCCTGCATGGTCGCGGCCGGGGCGCTCGCCGCCTACGACCATCCGGGGTATGGAGCACGGGCGGAACGGACGTTTCGGCCGCTCACCCACCCGGGCGGGTGAGCCTGGCGTGCACCCATGCGGCGAACGCCGCGAAGACGAGTGCCGCTGTGGACAGGAGGATGGCCGTCGGCGCCGACCGGTTCGGGTCGTCGTTCGCGAGCATGACAATGGCCATTGCCGCGACCGACACCGGCACCAGCACGAACCAGCCGAGGAGCGCGTAGAGCGCCTGGGCGGCCTTCGAACTCCCGCGGAACACGGCTACGGCAACCGCGATGGCGGCAGGGACCACGATGCCAAGGTCCAGCAGCACGATGGACCAGTACATTGCAGGGTCGTCCGCGAACTCCTCCGTCAGCGGCTCCTCACTCGTGGCGCCGCTGAGCAGCGGCAGGTACCGGGCGAAAACAAAGACCGCTAGCCCAAGCGGAATGAGGGCGTAGCGGCGGGATCTCGCCGGGCGAAGCGCTTCGATACGGTGCAGAGACCACCCGCCAACAGCGATCGTCAGGCCGAGCACGAAGATGCCAACATGAAGCAGGACCACCGGCCGGTATTCGAGGTAGTTCGGACCAACCACGTACTGGACCATCATGTACGCGGCATAGACGGCCGGCGGAATGGCGACGAGGGGGCCCAGGGCGTGACCCCGGAAGTTCAGCCACGAGGCGGCGAGCGCCCATGGGACTACCAACACCAGGGTCACGGCCTCCAGCCCGATCGCCTGGTTCCGGATCGACTCGGAGAAGGGGTAGTCCACCACATCGAGCATGAGCGGGCCAACGATTGCGTTGGCCCCGAGCCCGCCGGCCAGCAGTACCAGGCCGAGCGCCAGCCAGCGGGAGGAAGAAGCGGCTTTCACCGGCCCAGCGTGGCGCCACCCGGCGCCCCATGGGCACCGCCGACCGAACCGGAAACGGTGGCCCTTTCTTCCCTGTTCACCTCACATCGGCAACACTTTCCGAATCGTGTTCGAGAATGTAAAACGGTTCCGGCGTTCGGCGCGGGTGGCCAGGACGGGCGCCCGCATCTACTTCGGTTACAAGCGGACCCAGCGGAAGGTCCGCAAGATGGACGACCCCGAGGTCCGGAAGGCGGCGTGGACGGCCCGCCACGAGCAATTCGGCGAGCTCCTGTATAAGACCGCGGTCGACCTGAAGGGGATGTACATCAAGTCCGGCCAGTTCGCCGGCACGCGGACGGACATCATCCCCGAGCCCTACACACGGTTCCTCTCCCGGCTGCAGGATGCCGTGCCGCCCCGCCCGGTGGAGACGATCAAGCGCACCATCGCGCACGAACTGCACAAGCCGGCCGAGGAGCTGTTCGTCACGTTCGATGAAACCCCGCTGGCGGCCGCTTCGCTCGCCCAGGTTCACCGGGCAACGCTCGCCGACGGGCGCGAGGTTGTGGTGAAGGTCCAGTATCCGGAGGTGGCCCAGCTGGTGAAGCTGGACGTGCGGAACCTTCGCTCACTCGTGCGGATCGTCGCGTGGCGGGAGCCGGACTTCGATTTCCGCGCGATCGTGAACGAACTCGGGACGCAGGTGCCCCTGGAGCTGGACTTCGAACGCGAAGCGGAGATGACCCGCCGGGTGAAAGCCAACCTGGCCCACCTGTCCGGGGTCACTCTCCCAACGGTGGTCGATGGCCTCGTCTCGAAGAAGGTGCTCGTGACGGAGTTCATCCCCGGGGCGCGCCTGCTGGATAAGGAGCTGCGCGACCGGTACGCCCCGGACGCACCGGCGCTCGCCCAACGCATCGCCGACGCGTACGGACACCAGATCCTGGTGGACGGACTGTTCCAGGCCGACCCCCACCCCGGGAACATCCTGGTGATGCCGGATGGCGGCGTCGCGTTGCTCGACTTTGGACTGACCAAGGAACTGCCCGATTCGGCGCGGCGCGGATTCGCGAAGCTCGTGCTCGGTTCCGCGAACCGTGACCCGGACGAGATCCTGCAGGCCTTCCAGGAGCTGGGCGTTCGAACGAAATCTGACGAGCCGGAGAGCCTGCTCGCGATGATGCGGCTGTTGTTCGAACCCAGGCCGATCGATGGCGGCATCCGTGAAGCCAGGGCCCAGCGCCAAACCATGCGTGCCAACCCCATTGAGGCGATCCCCGGCGACCTTGTGCTGCTGGGGCGTGTGAT
>CALFYR010000449.1 GCA_937954195.1 uncultured Dehalococcoidia bacterium | reverse complement strand
GCGATCAGCTCCTGGATGTGCTCCAACGGCAGGACGCCGCGATCCGCCGCGCGCACCTCCCGCCCCGATTCGGGGAACAGCCTCGGACTCTCAGCCTGCGTCACGCGGCAATACTACTGGCCCGCACCCGTTGGGCCATCGCCTTTCGCGTGAAGAATCGTGAATCGAAAATCGAGAATCGTGAATTGATTAGGCCGCGTCGCCCTCGGCCAGTTCCGCCAGCCGCCGAGCCTGTTCCTCCGCGTACGGCGTGATGGTCTCCACCACATCCACGCGGCTGTCGAGCCGCTTCTGCAGCCCGCTCATCAGACCCAGCACCCGGAAGATGAGCAGGATGTCGCCCGGGATTTCGGTCACCGGGTTTGCGTTCAGGATCTTCGCCATGCGCTCATTCACTTCGGGCATCACGTCGGCATCGACGTACGGCTTCTGATCCGGCCCCGCTGATTCGAAGAACGAGCGACCCAGCGCCACGAGCGACTCCGGGTCCTCGGACTTCGTCTTGAATCCCAGCGCCCGGAACGCCCGCACCATGTCGTTTTCGTCCTGGCTGATGAGCGCCATCACGAGGCGCGCGTAGTTCAGCCGGAACTCCTCCGGGAGCTCTTTCGAAAGGCCGAAGTCGATGAACACCACCTTCGGACCCGGGAGAACGAGCAGGTTCCCCGGGTGGGGGTCGGCGTGGAAGTAGCCATGGACGAGGATCTGTTCGCAGTACGCCTCGGTCATGATCTGGGCTACGTGGTTGGCGTCGATTCCCTGCGCGGTCAGCTTCGGGATATCGGAAATCTTGGTCGCTTCCACGAATTCCGTCGTCAGCACGCGGCGGGCGGTGTGTTCCCACAGCACCTTCGGGATGTGGATATCGCCCCGGTGCGAAAGGTCGGCCGCGACGCGTTCGGCGCTCTTCCCCTCACGGACGAAGTCGAGTTCGCCCGGGACATTCTTGTTCAGCTCGTCCATCACCACGCGGAAGTCGAAGTTCGGCTCGATGCGGGCGAGGATGCGCACCAGCAGGCTGATGTTCCGCAGGTCCGTTTCGATGACGCGGTCGATGCCCGGGTACTGGACCTTCACGGCGACATCGCGGCCGTCCTTCGTTTTCGCGCGGTGGACCTGCGCGAGCGAAGCGGAAGCGATGGGTTTCCGGCTGAATTCGGCGAAGATGGCGTCCGGATGCGCGCCGAGTTCGCGCCGGACCTGGCCAACGACCTCGCCGAACGGCCGCGCGGGCACGCTGTCCTGCAAGCGGCTGAGCACGCTGATGTACTCCGGCGGCGCCACATCGGCCCGGCTACTGATGAATTGGCACGTTTTGATGAGCAGGCCTTCCATCCGCGTTGCCAGCCCGTAGATGCGGCGCGCGCTCTTCAGGTGGGCGTTCGAAAGGCGGCGTTCCTTCTCGGCTTCCGTCTTCGCCGGGAACTTCTGCAGCCGCTTATAGGTCAGGTAGATGACGATGAACGTCCAGCCGACATCGAGGAAGCGGCGGATTCGTGTGGGCCAGGGAAGGGGTCTTGCACCGGTAAGTGTCGCAGCCATGTGATCCGAGCGTAGCGCGTGAATGGTAAGGAAGCGAAGAGGCCGGGCTTACACCCGGCCCACTTGCCTGTTGTTCGGATTGCCGCGCTGCTTCTGGTTCCAGTATCCCGGCCCGAAGCGGCGTCAATCGACAATTGTCAATCGACAATCCCTACGCCTTCAGCGCGATGCCATCGACCTTCCAGGCGCCGGCGACGTCCTGCCAGCGGGTCGCGATAGTACGGGTTTCGTCGCTGCCTTCCGCGCCCATCACGAGGTCGACCAGGTGGTCGTTACCTTCCTGGCCGGTGACCACCACTTCCACCTTGGGGGTGCCGGTAGGCTGGGGCTGGCTGGCCATTTGGCCCTGCAGCGCCATGGCCTCGCCCATGCCCTTGGGGGTAAAGGCCATCATGAGGCCAGCGATGTTCTGGTTGATCAGGTCGTTCGCGAACGTCTGGGCGGCGTCCTTCAGCTCGGCCATCGGGTACTCCTTGTTTTCCGCCCGGTAAGTATCGAGACCGGCGGCGCACATAAGGTAGCGGAGGGGCGGAGGGTGTCAAGACCCGAAGCTCATTCGGGACTGGCTCATCTCACCGTCAGCCCCGACTCCCGGCCGAGCTGCCGAAACGCGTCCTCCAATTCCGCAAGCGACATTCCCTCCGCGAACGGGATGGCCGAAAACACTGGATGGCCCTCCTTCTCGCTGCCCAGGAACGCATAGGTAGCCTTTCCGTCTCGCTCGACGAATCGCCCGTAGTCGCCATAAGTAGCCACATTGATTGTGGGGTCGACG
>CALFYR010000448.1 GCA_937954195.1 uncultured Dehalococcoidia bacterium | reverse complement strand
TTCGCTGCCAGGTGCTCGCGGATGATTGCCATTCCGAGGTTCGAGCCATCGCGGCCGCCGTACTTTGCGGGAATCCCCCAGCGCAGGAAGCCAGTCTTGTCCGCCCGGCGGCGCATCTCGGCCAGGAGCTCTTCCCAGTCCTTCCGGGGCACTCCTCCGTTCTCGAAGTCCGTCCGCGCGTATTCCCGCCGGTGATCGAAGAAGCGGATGTTGTCGTCCTGCTGCTCGAGCGGCTTGATCTCCGCCTCAATGAAGTCATCGATGTCCTTCAGCAGGTCCTGGATGTCCTGGGGGATGTCGAAGTCCATGGGGTTCGCCCTCCGTGCGCACTGCGCGGCGTTTTCGCCGGCGGCCCATCTTAGAGCAAATGTGACGCGCCGTCGGTTCTAACGCGTTTCACACACGTTTTGCAGGCGCCTTACGGCCACGTGCGGTTTCCAACCCCCATCCGCGATGCACTACCCATGCGCCCCGGGGGTAACCAACACATGACATCTGCACGCACCTGGCGCTCGCTCCTCGCGGGAGGATTCGCAGCGAGCATCCTTGCGTTCGCCGGCTTCGCCGGCATCCTTCGCGGCAATCCCGCCGCCGAAGCACTCTCCAATTGCACCGTCTCGAACCTTTCCACGGACGCCGAGGAAGCCGCTTTCCTGACGCTCATCAACACCTACCGCTCGCAGAACGGGCTTGGCTCGCTCGCCCTCTCCACGAACCTGAGCCGAGCAGCAACATGGCACGGTGGAGACATGGGCGCGAAAGGATACTTCTCCCACACGGACTCGCTTGGCCGGAACCCATCGGCCCGCGCCCGCGATTGCGATTACCCGGGCGGCGCCGGCGAGAACATCGCCGCGGGTACCGTCTGGGATACCGCGCAGGAAGCGTTCACCGCGTGGCGGAACTCGTCCGGCCACAACGCCAACATGCTCAACAGCAACTACACGATGATCGGCATCGCCCGTGTGTACGTTTCGGGTAGCCGGTACGGCTGGTACTGGGTGACGAACTTCGGCACCGTGAACGATGGCACCAGCGGTGGCGGTGGCGGCCAGGCAACCGCCACGCCGACCCGCACCGCCACCCAGCCACCCGCCGCCACCGCGACCCCAACGCGCACGCCCACCCAGCCGCCGGCCTCAACTGCGCCGGCAACGTTCAGCAGCCCGGCGCCGGGTTCCACCCTCCCGGGCGCGACCGCCACGTTCTCGTGGAGCCCCGCATCGGGCGCGCTCGAGTACTTCGTCTACCTCGGCAGGACGCCAGGCTCGAACAACATCGTCGGCCGCTCGGTGGGCACCGCCACTTCGACAACCGTCACCAACATCCCCACGGATGGGAGCACCATCTACGCCCGCCTCTGGACGCGCTTCGCCAACGGCTGGCAGTACACGGATGTCACCTACCGCGCGGCTTCCTCGGGCGGTGGTGGGGGCAGCACGGTCAACCAGAAAGCCACGCTGGCCAGCCCGGCCAACGGCTCCACGCTCGGCACGAGCCAGGCGTTTAGCTGGTCCACCGGTTCGGGTGCGCTGGAATACTTCTTCTACGCCGGCACCGTCCCCGGTTCGAACAACCTGGTGGGCACCTCAACGGGTACTAACCGGGGCATCACGCTGAACAACCTGCCGCGTGGGGGCATCACGATCTACGTCCGCCTCTGGACGCGATTCGCGAATGGCTGGCAGTACAGCGACTACAGCTTCAGGGGCCCGCAGTAACGACTACGGTTTCGGGGCCGCCGTCGCCGGTGCAATTGGCCCCGGGTCGACGGCGAAGTAGACCTCGCAGGCGCGTCGTGCGGCGCCCGGTTCGAGTACGGCCGGGCGCTTCACGAACCGCGACTCCTCGATGATCAACTGCAGCACGTCGCGCGGGTGGCAGCTTCGGAAGTTGCCATTGCTCGCACGACGGACCATCTCCACCGCGACATCGATCCCCTGCGGCGTCGCCTCCACGCCCATCGCGTCGGCGAACCGCCGGAAGATCTCGCCCATCTGTTCGGGCGAAGGCTCCGGAATGCGGATCTTGTACGGAATCCGCCGAAGGTGCGCTTCTTCGAGCATCGTCTTCGGTTCCAGGTTCGTGCTGAAGCAGATAGTCGACCGAAACGGGAACGTGATCCGTTCGCCGGTTACCAACGCCATCGTGTCCTCACCACGCTCCAGTGCCGCAATCCACCGGTTCAACAACGCGTGCGGCGAAACCTGCTGACGCCCGAAGTCGTCGATAGCGAGCAGCCCGCCGTGGGCCTTCACATGCGGCGGCGCCTGGTGGTACCCCAGCGCCGGGTCGTACGAAAGGTCCAGGTCTTCGTGCCGCAGTTCGCCACCAACAAACACGAAGGGCCGCTTGATCCGCATCCACCGCCGGTCGAACTGCGAGGTCGCGTCCGCCGTGTCATCGCCTTCCACCGGCTGGTGCACCAGGTCGTCGTACAGGCGGATGATGTGGCCGCTCACGTACACGCAGACCGGCATCAGGGTCACGCCCTGGATTGCCTCGCTCGTGAGTTCGAGGATGGTGGTCTTCCCGTTGCCGGGCGCCCCCCAGAGCATCGCCGGCCGGCCGGCTGTCAGCGCCAGGCACACCTTTGCGACGACATCGCGAGCCAGCACCAGCTGCTGCAACGCTCGCGCCAGGCGCACCGGGTCCGGTGCGCCAACGTCCGTATCCCGTTCGAGGACGCGGAAGTACTCCTGGATCGGCACCGGCACCGGGCCTACGTACTTGCTGCGTTCGAAAGCGTTCTCCGCCTCGTGCATCCCCAGTTCGGTCAGCCGGTACTGCCATTCGGATTCGAGCCGCCCCGAAGCCGATGTCGTTTCGACCAGCCGCTGGCGCCGAAGCTCGTCGAGCGCTTCACGGGCGATGCCGGGACTCACGCGCATGGCGTTTGCCACGCCGATCGGCGACGGGATCGTGATCCGGTACAGCGTCTTCAGCGCAAGGTCTTCGATAAACCGCTCGGAGAGGCCCAGTTCGTGAATATGGTCCGGCGCCTCGGGCAGCGATGGCAGCGCCTTCAGGTGGCTGGGAGCGGGCCTCGGTGCAGTACGCGGTTCTTCCGTGTATTCGGGCTGCATCGCAAGGTTCCCGGACGTGGGGGGATATGCCTGCTCCATAACACCTTCCCGCAGGTTGCCCCTCTGGTTGGGGCTACAACTGCGACTTGCTCTACAAAGAATGTCGGCATGTGCACCCGTCTCCCCAGATCAACCAGGTGCATTCAGGCGTACGCCCGGGTGACAGCGCGGTGGACAAACGGGTACAGCGGGCTCCGGGTCAGGGCGTTCCCGAATCTGAAACGGCCTCTCCCTGGCCTCCACGGCCATCTCCATCCCCGAGCCGGAAGCGGCCTTCCATCTCCCACAGCAGCCACCACTCGCGGCGGGCCTCCATGCGCACGAACGTCTCGGCCCCACGCTGGATGTAGGCCAGTTCGTTGAACCCAGCCGAGGCAAAACAACGCCGCGCCCGCTCGTTCCAATCGAGCGTGTGCAGGTGCAACAGCCGGAACGGGTACGCCTTCCACAGGTACCCGAGGAACAGGATCGATGCCTCGCGCCCGATGCCTTTCCCCCAGTACCGCCGGTCGCCAATCGAAATCCCAAACTCGGCGGTGTCCCGCGAAAGGTCCGCGTTGTAGTACATCACGCTGCCGATATGAGCGCCGGTGACCGTCTCGATTGCGAACTGCTCCCGGTCCGAATGGCCGACCATCAGGTCGTACTCGAACACCTGCAGGAACCGCGTGAACCCATCCCCGTAGGGCGCCATGCCGTTGAACTTCGCGTTCTCCGGGTCGCGCCGCCACGTGTACTCATCGATTGCGTCTTCCCGGACCTTCCGGCGAATTCGCACGGTTGGACCCTGCGCCACCACAAGGCGCTCCTTCGGGTCCGGCCGCGCATCCACCGTCATACCTTCTCCCCGAGCTCCTCCACCGCCCTCACCAGCAGCTCACGTTCCCCATCGTACGTCAGCAACGTCAGCGCTTCCTCCGCGGGCAGCCAGCGAACGTCATCGAACTCGTGGTCGTGGTGACTCACATCGCCTCCCGTCGGTTCCATCAGCCAGTGGTGGACGTGCTTGTGGTACCGAATTCCCCGCGCTGTAAACCAGTACTCAATCGAACCGAGCCGCGGACCAATGCGGACCTTCAGGCCGGTCTCCTCCTCAACTTCTCGGATGGCCGTTTCCTCGATCTTCTCGTCGCCGTCAGGCGTCCCCTTCGGCAGACACCAGATCCGCTCTGAACGGCGACCGCAGACCACCACATGAAGGCGGCCATCGCCGTCCCGGCGCCACACCACACCACCTGCCGATACGGCCTGTTCGATTGGTAATCTCCGCGCCACTGCTACTCCTCAGGCAGGTCACCAAAGCGGCGAAAGAGCCCTCCCCCCGCCGCGGTCTCGATTGCAATGTCCAACGATTCTTCCATGCCGGCCGGTACGTGCTCCCGGAACTCCACCAGCAACTCATGCGCTTCTTCACCGCCGATTTCACCGAGCGCCTCAACGGCTGCCAGCACCACCTCCGGCTCCTCGTCCGCCAGCAGTTCGCCAACCGCGGGTACCAGCTCTTCGGAGCCAAGGTTGGCGGCGGCAAGCACGGCCTCGAACCGCAACTCCGGGTTATCCGACACCAGCTGCTCGGCGATGTACTCCTCCCAACGATCCTGGCCCGAATAGCCCATCGCGCGCAGCGCGGCCAACTGAAGCGTCGGGTCACCGGTCTCATACGCATCACCGATGATCTCGGCCGCCCATTCCTCCGGGCTTGGGCCGAGCGCCTCAATCGCCGCAGCCCGAACATCGACGGCCTCGCCGTAATCACTCGCCGCCGCGCGCAGGGTCTGGACGACCGTTGCGCCCACCGCGCGATCCAGACGATCCAGTGTCAGCGCCTCAACAAAACGGAAAAGGCCCTTCGCCGCCGCCGCCCGCACCCCAGGGTTCTCGTCCGATGCGACAAGTGCGCTCAGGCGCTCCGGCAGGTCGCGACCCTCCGCTTCCCAGAGCGACAACACCGCCCGCTCCCGCACCTCGGCCGAAGGGTCATCGAGCGCGATGCGCCCAAGGGTGGCGAAGTTGAGCTCGACGTTGGCTTCGCTCAGCTCCGTGGCCCGTTCGAGGATCGAGATGCGTCCTTCCGTGGGAATGCGGCCCCAGCCGGACTTCAGCCACTCGCCCACGTCGCGCGGCAGGTCGGAAAGCAGGCTGTAGTCACCGTCGCGTGGCAACCCGCCCGAGGCGAGGTCATCAATCAGTTGTTCCAGGGCAGGGGCTGGCATACCCATGATCGTAGCATCACGGTCGAGGTGCGGTCTCACCCGTGAGCCTTCGCGTGAGCAGCCTCGCCATCGCTTCCGGGACGGTACGCTCGCCCGCCACAACCGCCGCGACTTCCGTGGCAATTGGCAGTTCAACGCCATGCGCGGTCGCCATCTCGACCGCCACGCGGGCCGTCTCAGCCCCCTCGACGGATTCCCCGATCTCAGCCCGCGCTTCGGACGCCGACTTCCCCGCGGCCAGCAACTCACCGAACCGCCGGTTGCGGCTCAGCGGCGAGAAGCACGTGGCTGCCAGGTCCCCCACACCGGCGAGGCCCTGGAACGTCAGCGCATCCGCGCCAAGAGCGACGCCAAGCCGGGTCATTTCGGCCAGCCCGCGCGTCATGATCGACGCCACCGTGTTCGCACCGAACTGGAGCCCCCAGGCGGCGCCCGCCGCGATCGCGGCGACGTTCTTGAGCGCCCCCGCGAGTTCGACACCGACCGTGTCCTCCGACGAATACACGCGAAACATCGGCCCGGCGAGTGCCGTCTGCCAGAGCGCGGAAACCTCGCCGGAGCCTGAGGCCACGACCGCCGCGGCGGGCAGTCCCCGCACAATTTCGTGCGCGAGGTTCGGTCCGGAGAGGGCGGCCGTAGACGATGCGCCCCAGCCGCTTGCTCCCAGTACCTCGGTCATCCGCTGGTGTGACCCGCGCTCAAGCCCCTTCGTCGCCGAGAGAACGGGCGTTTCGCGCGAAACCGAGCACCCGGCGACAGTCTGGCGAAACGCCTGCGATGGCACGGCAACGACGAGTCCATCGCAACGGAATGGCTCGTCCGCGGGCCGAACCCCGGCGCCGTCCGAGAGGCGCACCTCGGGCAACCGCGGAATTCCACGCGCTTCCTGGACTCGTCGGGCTTCTTCCTCGTCCCGCACAAGCACCGTGACCAGGTGGCCATTGCGTTCCAGCAGCCAGGCAAGCGTCAGGCCCCATGATGTCGCGCCGATGACCCCAAGCGTCGACATCGGGCTAGCCGGTCGCGGGCCGGTCGCCGCCGCTGCCGATCTTTGGCTCGGTGCCATTCAGCAGCCGGCGGATGTTCGGGATGTGCTTCCATTCGACCAGCGCCGTGGCGAAGACGGCGAACCACGCGTAGGCCGGTTCGGTGTCGCCCGTTATGGCGAGCACGCAAATGATCGCCGCGCAAATCGGCACGCCGACCACAGACATGACCGACACATACCGGGTGGCAAGAATCAGAACGAGCCCCACAAGGGGAAACGCAAGCGATATCACCGGCATGAGCCCGAGCACCCCGCCATACGTACTCGCCACACCGCGCCCCCCGCGAAAGCCTGCGAACACGGGCCACACATGCCCAACCACGGCCGCCCCGGCTCCTACCGCCGCAACCTCCGGGCTATCGAACACGTATCGGCCAACCAGTGCCGGCACGGCGCCCTTCGCGATATCGAGGATCATCACAAGGGCAGCCGGGATTTTCCCCGCGGTGCGCAACACATTCGTCGTGCCCGTCTTGCCGCTCCCGGATTCCCGGATATCTCGCCGTAGCCAGATGTAACCGACGATCAGGCCCCACGGCAGTGAGCCAAGCACATATCCGAGGGCCGCGTTGAGCAGGTAGTCCATTACCGCCGCGGATCATCCTCGCTTCGCGCCCTGAACACCAGTTTTATCGCGGTGCCATCGAAATCCGAGTGCTCCCGGATGGCCCGTTCCAGGTAACGCCGGTAGCTGAAGTGCACCAGCGCGGGGTCGTTCACGAACAGGATGAACGTCGGCGGCTCGACGTTCGCCTGCGTCGCATAGAACAGCTTGAACCGCTTGTTGTGCACCAGCGGCGGCACATGTTCACGGATAGCCTTCGTCAGCAGTGCGTTCAGGTCGGGCGTTGCGATGCGCCGGCGGCGCGCCTCGCGAGCCACGTTCGCCAGCCGCAGGAGCTCGTTCAGCCCCCGGCCTTCGAGCGCCGAAATAAACGTCACCAGCGCCCAGGGGACGAACTTGATCTTCCCGCGCATCTGGCGCTCCGCCCAGTCCCGCCGGTCCTCCGCATCTTCCCAGAGGTCCGTCTTGTTGACCGCGATGACGAGGCCTTTGTAGTTGTCGGTGGCGATGCCGGCGATGTGCGTATCCTGCGACGTCACCCCGTCGACTCCATCGACAACGAGGATGGCCACATCGCAGCGCTCAACCGCGGCGGTCGTCCTCATCACCGAATGCCGCTCCACGCCCTTTCCCAGCTTCCCGGGCCTCCGCACCCCGGCCGTGTCGATCAAGGTGAAGCTGCCCTCGGGCGTGTCGATCTCCGTGTCGATCGCGTCGCGCGTCGTACCGGCGACATCGCTGACAATCACTCGCTTGTGGCCGAGGATGGCGTTCACCAGCATGGATTTGCCCACATTCGGCCGGCCAATAATCGCCACCCGCGTGCGGTCGACTTCCGCGATCGGCCCGCCCTCCGGCAGCATCTCGACCACCTGGTCCAGCATGTAGCGCACATTTATGTCGTGAAGCGCGCTGACCGGCAGCGGCTCCCCAAGTCCGAGCGCGGCAGCTTCGGCGATGCCCTCCTGCTCGCGACGTTCGTTGTCCGCCTTGTTCGCGAGGACGATGGTCGGCCGCTTGGCCCTGCGGACCACGTCCGCCATGTCGTAGTCGCTTGCCGTCAGCCCGTCACGCGCGTCCACCATGAAAAGCACGACGGCAGCACCTTCAAGCGCAGCCCGCACCTGGTCCACGATGAGATTCGCGTAGACGTTCTCTTCGTTCGTTTCGTACCCACCCGTATCGATGAGCCGGAAGCGGCGTTCCAGCCATTCCACATCGGCCTCGACGCGGTCGCGCGTCGTGCCCGGTTCGTCCTCGACGATTGCGCGGCGTTCCCCCAGCACCCGGTTAAACAGCGAGGACTTGCCGACATTCGGCCGGCCGACAATGACCACCCGTGGAAGTGCGTCCGTAGCTGTGGTCATGGCGTGCTCGCTATCAACGTGACGGCAATGGGCGAAGGCTGGCTGACCGTGATCCCCTCCGGAGCCGTCACGACGACGACATAGGACGAAGTTCCCGCCGTCGCGTTCGCCAGGGAGACGGTCGCCGTGACATCGGAGAGTTCGAGCCCCGTCACAAGCGGCCCGGGTCCTGTGACCGTGACATCGACGTAGTAGGCCTGTGGCCCTGCCGTGAGCCCGGCCGGGATGTTCGTGAACACTACCGGCAGGCGCAGGTGTTCGCCGATCGTCACGGGGGCGATCCTCACGATCACGTTGACCGTCTGGCGTTCAAGGGACGTATTCGGTGGGACATCCACGTTGAGCGTCAGAATCACGTCGGCCTGGGCCCCTTCCACCTGGGTGATCCGCGGGACCTCCAGGAACGTCAGGTCCGCCATCACGGCAGTGGGCCCCGTCACCAGGATTGCCGAAGGCTCAACTTCGATTCCGGTGACCCCGTAGCCCGGAGCAGGACTTCCACTCGGCCGGGCGATAACCGGCAGCAACCGCTGCACCGTCGTCTGGCGAATTTGGAGCACAGCCGTGGCCCGCGGTTGGTCGAACGACACGACTTCGGTACTCCCGCTCTGCGAGACCGCCACCAGGGATCCCGTGACTTCGTACGGGCTTGTCGTTTGGCCGCTCAGGTTGACCACCAGGTCGACCGATTGCACGCCGGCCACTCGCTCCGGGAGCCCGGTAATTGTCACGAATGCGGGTGTAACCACCGTCTCATCCTCGTCCTCAACGTACCCGGCGGGCAACTGGCCAATCCGCCGGATCGTCACCGGCAGCTCGCGTGTGGCCGGTTCGACCACCGAAACGTTGACCGCCGCCGGCCGCACCTCGATCACGCGGACGCCATCGCGGTTCGACTTCACCCGCACATCACGCGCTTCCGGCGATCCGGGTTCAAGGCCCTGCACATCCACTGTCGCAGTGAAATCCCCCGCCGCGAGGTTCGTCAGGTCCTCCTCCCGCCCTTCCACTACCACGGAAACAGAGAACGAATCCGCCACGATGTATTGCCCTGCGTTCACCGGCTCAACCTGGATCGATGCGGGCTGTCCGTCGGGCGGGAACGACGCCGTAACACGGGGGTTCTCCACGTCTTCGATCACGAACCAGATACCAAACGCGGCCACGAGGCTAAAGCACGCCAGCGCCCAGTGGTCGGCCACCGACGACACCGAACTGCGCGCGATCTCCCATGCAACACGGGGGCCGGAGGTCAGCGAGTCTCTCACACCGCCACCCCTTCCCGCGGCCGGGTCGTGGATTTGCCGGGAGTCAGCACCCACTCCAACACGGCCCGCAGACGTCGCTCGTCCGGTACGTGGGTCAACCGCCCGCGAAGCGCCACGCTGATCTCTCCGGTCTCCTCCGAGACCACCACCGAGAGGGCGTCCGTCGTCTCGGTGATACCAATCGCCGCCCGGTGGCGCGTGCCAAGGTTCCGCTCTTCGAAGTCGTTGGCCAACGGCAGCACGCACCCTGCTGCGACCACCCGGTCCTCCCGCAGCACCACCGCCATATCGTGCAGCGGCGAATTCGGGAAGAAGATGCCGGCCAGCAGCTCCGGCGAAACGACCGCGTCCACCGGGATCCCCGTCTCGATCACGTCCTGCAGGCCAGTCTCGCGCTCCACCACGAACAGCCCGCCATGACGGTCCGCCGACATGCGCCCCGCAGCTTTCACCACCGAATCGATGACCTCTTCGTAGGTCGATTCGTTCGCTATGCCGCGGATACCGGTTCGCCCAAGCCGATCCAGCGCGCGCCGGATTTCCGGCTGAAACACAATGGCCGCGCCGACCAGCAGCGCCGTCACCGAGTTCGCAATGAAGAAGTTGATAACCCGCAGGTCCAGGATCCGCCCCAGCACGATGAACACCAGGAAGAGCCCGAGCGCCCCGCGCAGTTGGGTCATCGCCCGCGTTCCGCTCAGCAGGCGCAGGGTAGCGAAAATCACCACCGCGATCAGAAGGATGTCGATCGCGCTGGTGACGCCAAACTGGCCAAGGACCTCTCGAAAGTGTTCCGTATCGAGCATCAGCAGCGGGCGCGGCCAGTAAAGGGCCTCCCGGCCATCATACGCCTCTCGCCAACAATTCCGGGTTAGTCGTCGACCTGGCCGTCGAGCCCAAGCAGGAAGGTCGCTGCCGCCGCCTGCGCCCAGACTCGGTTTTCAGCCTGGTCGAAGATGATTGAGCCCGGGCTTTCGAACACATCGTCCGTAATCTCCTCGCCACGGTGCGCCGGGAGGTCGTGCATGATGTACGCCCCGGCGGCCGCATGGCCAACCAACCCGCTATTCAGCTGGTAGGCCGCGAAATCGATGCGGCGGCGTTCCGCTTCGCGCTCCTGCCCCATCGAGGTCCACACGTCCGTGTAGAGCGCCTGCGCACCCTTCACCGCCTCGTACGGATCGACCACGTTCGTGAACTTCCCGCCCGCCGCGGCTGCCCGCGCACTCGCTTCGGAGACGATCTCCTCCGGCAGCATGTAGCCGCGCGGCGACGCGACCCGCACGTCCATTCCCAGGGCGGTCGCGGTCACCACGAGGCTCGCGGCCACGTTGTTACCGTCGCCAATGAACGCGAGCGACTTGCCCTTCAGGTCACCGAACTTCTCCTTCAAGGTCAGCAAATCGGCCAGCGCCTGGCAGGGGTGCTCCTCGTCGGTCAGTGCGTTGATGACCGGGATGTCCGAATACCGCGCGTACTCCTCGACGATGACCTGGCCGTAGGTGCGGACCGCCACGATATCGACGTACCGCGCGAGTACCCGTGAAACGTCGCGGATGGCCTCCCGTTCGCCGAGGCCAACTTCGCGCGGATCAAGGTACATCGTGAACGCCCCAAGCTTGTCCATCGCCACTTCGAAGCTCACGCGGGTGCGCAACGACGCCTTTTCGAAAAGCAGCGCAAGGTGCTTGCCCTTCAACACATCCTGGGGACGGCGCTTCAGCTTCCCCGCGATATCGAGCAGGTGAGCGATTTCGCTCGCCGTCAGGTCGGCGGATGAGAGCAGGTGCCGTACGTTCTGTTGCATTCGAGCGAGTATAGGGAAGGTCCTTCCTTATGTCCGGAGAAGTGTGAATTCGCCCACGCTTTCCTCCCTAAGTCCCATGCGCGGCATGACGCACCTTGCCGAAGATAAAAACAGGAGGCACCGAGCAGTGGAAGACAGGGCAATCATCCGTCCGGCATGGCAGCGAAAGTTCGCCGAGGGCAAGATGTTCCAGCGCCTTGAGTGCGACCGCTGTGGCGCCCGCTTCCAGTTCGGCGATTCGCCACGCGTCACCCGCGTGCCGCGCTGTCCCGCCTGTGGTTCGCTCGCCGCGCACCCCCGCGCAGCCTAGCGATTTCCAACTCTCGATCTTCGATAACCGGTCGGACGAGTTGACTCGAGGCTCAACGCCCGGTCACGCAGCGCCGCAGGGGGAAGACCGTAAATCGCACTTAAGAACGGATTTGCTACGATGAACGTTCTTGCGTAGGGGTGTAGCTCAGTTGGTAGAGCATCGGCCTCCAAATCCGAGTGTCGCGGGTTCGAATCCTGCCACCCCTGCCAGAATCCTCCTTGGCATCGACCCTCACGCGGCTTGCCGCTGATGCCAAACGGTTCGTAACATCACCATGCGTTGCCCAGGTGGTGGAATGGCAGACACGCTGTCTTGAGGGGGCAGTGTCCGTACGGGCGTGTGAGTTCAAATCTCACCCTGGGCACCAACACAACGCAGATGCACGGCGCCATGGCCAAGTGGTAAGGCAGAGGTCTGCAAAACCTTCACCGCCGGTTCGAATCCGGCTGGCGCCTCCACTTTCTTCTCAAGCTCCCCGCCGGGGAGCTTTTCGGTTCTCAGCCCCCCGACAGCGCCGGCAGAAAATGCAACTCCGTCGCCTCCCCCACCTCGTCGAACATTCCCAGCTGGCCCACCTGGTCACCGATGACCACCGCGATGCCGGGCGCGATGTCGTCGTCCTCCACCAGGATCTCCAGCGCGGCCGGGTAGCGCTCGCCAAGCGCGCGGATCACCTCGCCGACGGTTGAACCCGGCACCTCAAGCCGCTCCTCCGGGATAGCCGGCCGGAGCAGCTTCGAGACGAACACGATTGCCATGCGGCCCTACGCCATCATCGTTTCGAGCACCCGCCGTGGGCTCATCGGCAACTCATACATGCGCGTACCGATCGCCTGCTTTACAGCGTTCGCGACGGCCGGAAGCGGCGGCACGAACGCCGCCTCGCCCACGCCCCGCACCCCGAACGGGTGGCCCGGGTTCGGCACCTCTACGATCACCGTGTCGATGTACGGCAGGTCCAGCGAGGTCGGCATGCGGTAGTCGAGGAAGCTCGAGTTTTCCATCCGCCCGTCCTGAGAGTAGACATACTCCTCGTTCAGTGCCCATCCGATCCCCTGGGCGACCGCGCCCTGCATCTGCCCCTCGACGTAGCTGGGATGGATCGCCCGGCCGGCATCCTGCACGGCGGTGTACCGAAGGACCGTCACCTTGCCGGTCTCCGGGTCAACTTCGACGTCGACGATGTGGACCGCGAACCCGCCCGCGACGCCGCGCGGAACCACGCTCGCGTGCCCGATGATCGAGCCGCCCGTCGAGTTTTGGCGCGCCGCAATCTGGGAGATGGTCAGCATCTTCGTGGTGTCGTCCAGGTTCGTCAGCACACCCGCTTCGTACGCTACGCGGTCCTTTTCAATGCCCCAGATCTTCGCCGCCCGCTCGACCAGCTGGCGCTTCAGGTCCTGCGCGCATTCGAACGCGGCCCAGCCCTGTTTGAAGGTCACGCTGCTGCCGCCCGTGTTCGAAGTAAACCCAACCGTATCCGTGTCCCCGACACTCGGGCGCACCATTTCCGGCGAAATGCCCAGCGCCTCGGCGAACTGCATCGCGCTCGTGGTGCGAGTCCCGCCGATGTCCACGGAGCCCTGGATGTAGCTAATCCGCCCATCCGGCAACAGCCCCGCAATCGACGACGCCGGCCCGGTCGCGTTCCCCCAGAACCCGCCCGCCACGCCCCGGCCCCGGTATGGACCCTCCAGCGGCGCCGACCAGTGCTCGGTCGCACGCGCGGCCGCGAGCGTTTCGCTGAACCCCATGTTCGCGTTTGCGACGCCGTTCACCCGCCGGTCGCCGTCGTGCGCGGCGTTCTTCAGCCGGAACTCGATCGGGTCGATGCCCAACTGCTCGCAGAACTCGTCGATCATCTGCTCCACTGCGTACGCGCCGGATGGAGCGCCAGGCGCCCGGTACGAAAGCGTCTTCGGCTTGTTCACAATCACGTCGATGCCTTCGACGCGCGCGTTCGGGATGTCGTACGGCGTGAACATGCAGTTGGCCGCACCCGCCACCGGCGAACCCGGGACGGCGCCGGCTTCGAAAATGAGCCGCGCATCCGCCGCCGTGATCCGCCCATCGTTTGTCACACCCATCTTCAAATGGACGTAGGCGGGCGAGGCCGGCCCCATCGCCTCGAACACTTCGGTCCGGCTGAGCGTGAGCTTCACCGGGCGGCCGCTCTTCTTCGAGAGGATCGCGACGATCGGTTCGATGCCGATTTGCAGCTTCGCGCCGAACCCGCCGCCAATCTCCGTGGGGATCACTCGCACGCGTCCGGCGTCAACCTTCAGCACGGTCGCCAGCGAATCTCGGATGCCGAACGGCCCCTGCGTGGTCGTCCAGACGGTCAGCTGGCCGTCCGCGCTCCACTCGGCGGTCGTGCTCTGGGGCTCGATGTAACCCTGGTGCGCGGCGGTCGTGTGGTAATCGCGCTCGAGGATGTGGTCCGCCTCTTCGAACCCATTCGCCAGGTCGCCGATCTCCATGGTGAACGTCGTGGCAACGTTCGATTGCGACGCTTCCTCGTCCGCCGCCGCGAACCCGCCGCCCCGGAAGGTCGAACCGACGTTCGTCCGAAGCTGTTCGATCAGGATCGGGGCGTCCGGCTTCATCGCCTCCAACGCATCGAGTACGGGCGTCAGCACCTCGTACTTCACCTCGATGAGGCCTAGCGCCTCTTCCGCGATCGCCTCGCTGTCGGCCGCCACGGCCGCGACCGCGTGACCGCGATAAAGCGCCTTTTCCCTGGCCATGCTGTTCCGGCTCATGAGACCGAGGTTCACGAGTGAGCCCTCGGTCTGCTCGCGAAGGATGGCCGAAGCCTCGGGAATGTCGGCGCTCGTGATCACCGCGCGGACGCCTGGCAGCGCCTCCGCCCGGCTCGTATCTATCGAGAGGATGCGCGCGTGCGCGTGCGGCGACCGGAGCATCTTCGCCACGAGGCTGCCAGGGACCTTGATGTCGTTCGCGTACAGCGCGCGCCCCGTGACCTTGGGCACGCCATCGTGCCGCACGGGCCGCGTACCAATGACGGAGAATTGCGGTTTCTCAACTGTGGTCATCAATCGCCCTTTCAGAACTGGTGGTCGATGGCTCGTCGAGCCCGGTATGTGAAGCGAAGTCTACCGCACGGCTGTTGCCGCTTCGTCACGCGCCAACCAGTGATACATGCGGCCCCATTGTCAACGGGGCAAATTCCTCCAGAGTGGCCGTGTCCCCGGTGGCGGCGCCCCGATAAGGTGCAAGAG
>CALFYR010000447.1 GCA_937954195.1 uncultured Dehalococcoidia bacterium | reverse complement strand
GGAGAGGGCCGGCGTAAGAGCCGGCCGCTGGAAGTTCCTCCCTTTCTCCCTTTCTCCCTTTCTCCCTTTCTCCTGTCTCTCCCTCTCTCCCTCTCTCCCTCTCTTCCGCACCGCTATACTTCCCGCACTCACCCTGTCCCCGAGGTACCCCATGGCCGATACCGGCGCTTACGAAGGCATGATTGCCGAAACCACCACCCTCACCGGCCACAACGGCGACCGCATCACGGCCTACTTCGCCCGCCCCACTGGCCCCGGGCCCTTCCCCGGAGTCGTCTGGCTTCACCACATGCCCGGCTGGGATGAATGGTCCAAGGAAGCCGCCCGCAAGCTCGCCTACCACGGCTTCGCCGTCATGGCCCCGGACCTCTACTGCCGGGCCGGTACCGGCGACCCGAGCGACGTGGCCGCGAAAGTCCGCGCCGATGGCGGAATCCCGGACGTCCAGGTCGTCGACGACGCAGCCGCCTGCCGCGACTTCCTCAAGTCGCTCCCCACCTCCAACGGCAAGGTCGGCGTCACCGGCACCTGCTCCGGCGGCCGCCACGCATACCTGGCCGCCTGCTGCTCCCCCGGCTTCGATGCCATCGTCGACCTCTGGGGCGGCGGCGTGGTCATGAAGCCCGAAGACCTCACCGAAAAGCGACCCGTCTCACCCGTCGAATACACGAAAGACCTCCCCTGCCCCATCCTCGGGCTCTTCGGCGAAGAAGACCGCTCGCCGACGCCCGAGCAGGTGGCGATCCACGAGGAGGAACTGAAGAAGCACGGCAAGGACTACGAGTTCCATATGTACGCCGGCGCCGGCCACGGCTTCTTCTATCATGACCGTCCCCAGGCCTACCGCGCCGAACAGGCCGTCGATGGCTGGAAGAAGGTCATCACCTTCTTCTCCGAGAAGCTCGCGTAGGGAGATCGTTATGTGCAGCTACATCGCAGGCAAAACGCCAATCTCGGGCAGCGGTAAAGGCGCCGCCGGCTGGTTCTCCGTCACCTCAGCCAACATCAGCTACGACCACCCCTACCACGTGGACCTGGAGCACGCGCTCAACATAGATTTCGTGAACGAAGCTCAGGGCCTCGGCGCCCGCGTCGCCGTCGAACTCTCGCTCGAATCAGCCAAACAGCTGGCGGCAGCCCTCATCGCCGCCTGCGAAGAAGCCGAGCGGTACGAAGGGGCGCTGAACGCGGGCTAACGTCCCGCCTCGACGTGCCACCCATCCATGGCCGTATGATCGGCCGAACTGCGGAACGGCCAACCGGGGGATCCCGCATGGACCACATCGTCACCGGCCGCGAGGCGTTTCAGCGTGGCGACTTTCACGCCGCCCGCTCTCACTTCGAATGCGCCCTCGCAGAAGCTGAATCACCCGAAGCGCTGGAAGGCGTCGCCACTGCTGCCGGCATGCTCGATGACGGCCAGGCCGCCATTCCCATGGCCGAACGCGCCTACCGGCTCTATTCGGAATCCGGTGATTCCGTCGGCGCGGCACGTGTGGCAACGCTCCTGGCCGATTTCTACTTCCTCTTCCGCAACCAGCTCCAGGTCGCGAACGCGTGGTTGCAACGCGCTCGCGGCCTTCTCGCGGAAATCCCGCTCACAGTGGAACACGGATACCTGGCCGGAGAGGCGGCCTTCCTCGCCTTCCACGGCCAACACGACGCGATCGCGGCCGGGCAGCTCGGTGCCGAAGCCGCAGCCTGCGGCCGAGCCATGCAAGTGGTGGACCTCGTGATGTACGGGGCCGCCGCCGAAGGCCTCGCCCTGGTCAACATGGGAGAAATCGAGCGCGGTCTGAGCATGCTCGATGAAGCGGGCATCGCCGCCATGGCAGGCGAGATCACCGACCCCCATATCGCCAACCTCGTCCTTTGTAGCCTCATCGGCGCTTGCGAATGGCTGCAGGACTACGACCGCGCCGAAGAGTGGTGTGCCCAGCTCCGTGAGTACTGCCGCACGGCCAACGATGACCCAACACTGCTCGCCGTTTGCCGTACCCACTACGCGGGCGTCCTCATGTGGAAGGGAGATTGGAACGAGGCAGAGCAACACCTCCGCTTCGCCACCGAAACACTCGGAGCGGTCTACCCCGGGCTGGCGCTGGAGGCCTACGTGCGCCTCGGCGAACTCCGCCGCCGCCAGGGCCGCTGGGACGATGCCGCCCGCCTGTTCGATCTCGCCGAGCACGAATCACAAACCCTCATCGGTCGCGCCGCCATGGCACTCGATCAGGGCGACCCCCAGGAAGCAATCTCCTGGGCCGAGCGCCTCCTCCGCCGCCTTGCGCCCGAAGCCCGCATCGAACGGCTCGTGGCGCTCGACCTGCTCGTCCATGCCCACCTCGCAAACGGCAACGTCCAGGCCACCAGGGAACCGCTCGATCGCATGTGGGAAATCGTGCGAGCGGTAGGCACCGGCGCGGCCCGCGCACGCGTCCTCGCAGCCGAAGGAGCCTGCACCGCCGTAACCGCAGGGCACGCATCCGCCGTGCCGTTCCTGGAAGATTCCGCCGACCTGTTCCACGAGTCCGGCGGCGCCTTCGAATCAGCCGTCGTTCGGGTCGCCCTTGCCGAATCCTTGCGTGGCATCGGCCGGAATGACGCCGCGGCCCGCGAGCTCACCCGCGCCATCGAGACTTTCCGCTCCCTCGGCGCCGAACACTACCTCGCCCGAGCCCGGTTCCTGCTCGATGCTCCCGCCACGGGCCAACAGCGAGAGGGGCTGAACGCGCTCACCGCGCGCGAACGCGAGGTCCTCGCGCTGGTCGCCGATGGCCGGAGCAATGCCGAAATCGCCGAACAGCTCGTCCTCAGCGTCCGGACAGTCGAACGCCATCTCGCCACGGTCTACGAAAAGCTGAACCTGGAGGGGCGGAACGCCCGCGCCGCTGCGGTCAGCTTTGCACTCCGCGAGGGTCTCCTCGCCCACCGAACTGCGTAGTCGAATTGCGTGCCTCCACGCATGCCGGTGCATCTCCCCACCCTAGCCTTCTCTCAGTCCGGGACGGTCACCCAGAACCGCCGTCCGGAACCAAGGAGAGACATCAATGACCACGATCGAACTCGACCTGCCGAAGATGGAAGCCTTCGGCGGACACATGATGGACATCATCAACCATTCCCTCGTCGGCTTCGGCCTCAGCGTAGGCACGCGGACTGGCCTGTTCGACGCCATGGCATCGCTTCCGCCCGCGACAAGTGAGCAAATTGCCCGGGCCGCCGGCCTCAACGAACGCTACGTCCGCGAATGGCTCGCGCTCATGGTTACCGGCCGTGTCATCGAATACCGCGCCACCGATCGCTCCTACCGCCTCCCGCCCGAACATGCCGCGTTCAGCACCACCGAAGCCGGAGCCAACAACATCGCGGCGTTCGCCACGTTCCTCTCCATGATGGGCAACGTTGAAGACGACATCGTCGACTGTTTCCAGAACGGCGGCGGAGTGCCGTACTCCCGGTACCACCGCTTCCAGGAGTTGATGGCGGCCGAATCACGCAACGTCTTCGATAACGCGCTCATTCCGAACATCCTCCCGCTCGTTCCCGGCCTCCTTGAGCAGCTCGAACGAGGTATCGACGTCGCAGACATCGGTTGCGGCAGCGGCCACGCAATGAACGTGCTGGCCCGCGCGTTCCCCAACAGCCGCTTCATCGGCTACGACTTCTCCAGCGAAGGAGTCGCGCAGGGCGCTCGCGAAGCAGCCGATTGGGGCCTGGCCAACGCCCGCTTCATCGAGGCGGACGTTGCGAGTCTTGAGGTCACGAACGCATTCGACTTCATTACCGCCTTCGATGCCATCCACGATCAGGCTCAGCCTCGAAGGGTCCTCGCCAACATCCACCGTGCCCTCCGTCCCGGCGGCGCCTTCCTCATGTCCGATATCGCCGGATCGAGCAACCTCGAAGAGAACCTCGACCACCCGATGGGCTCCATCTTTTACGGCGTCTCGCTCTTCCACTGCATGACCGTCTCGCTCGCCCTCGGCGGCGAGGGACTGGGCACCATGTGGGGCGAACAGAAGGCCCGCGAACTCCTCGCCGAAGCCGGCTTCACCTGGGTCGAAGTCACCCGCGTCGAAGGCGACATCCAGAACGCGTACTACGTCTCACACCGGTAAGTCCCAAAGGGGCCAATTCGGCATGCTCGTCAGAGGGCGAATTGGC
>CALFYR010000446.1 GCA_937954195.1 uncultured Dehalococcoidia bacterium | reverse complement strand
GATTCCCGCGAAGCAAAGCAGCACCTCTGGGACCTGTTCGCAAACGCCGCCCCGCCGCTCGGCTTCGACCCCGCCCCGATTTTTCAGTCGGTCGACTACGAGGACTTCGGTGTGCTCAAGCTCACTCCCTGGAAGGTGCAGTTCGGCGACACGGGCGGCTACCGGCGCTGGATGGCGCGCTAGTCATCCGTCGCGGCATAGACGCGTCCATCGGCGAGCGCGAGGCGCTCCCGCGGATCCTCGCCTTCGATGGTGAACAGGCTGGTACCCACCGGCAGGTAACTGGCGTCGCAGCTGAGCAATTCGTAATCGAACGGAAAGCCGAGCCCCAGCGTGTAGGCGACGCGACCATACTCCCTGCCGAGTTCCGAGGGTTCGACAAACTCGTATCCCTCAGTTGAGCGATAGTCCGGTGCTTCGGGCTGCGGCGCCCAATCGCCCCCTACGTACGTGACGCCATCGAAGTGGACATGGTCGTTCCGGTCGCCGCCGGGGGAGTTCGCGGGCGGGCCGGGGTGCGTGGTGGGGCATTCGACGAGACCTGGCGCAGGCGCGGCGTATTCCAGGTCCAACGGCGGTGTGGGCGTCGGTCTCGACGGCTCTCCGTTGCCGCCGCCGCAGCCGGTAATTGCCATTGCCGCAACGAATGACCCGAGGAAGCAGCGCATCATCTCCGGTACGCCCGCCAACTGTATACCGGATGCCGGCTACTCCGGCTCATAGACCCGGTAGATGCGTCCGTCGGCCGTTGCGATCATCTCTGTGGTCGGCGAACCAATGACCTCGAAGAGTATCGTGCCCGGCGGGAGGAATGCAGCGGAGCAATTGGGTGGCGGGTGGTCGAAATCCAACGGCGAGTTGTGGAGTGACATGTTCACCTCGCCGTAGGGCTTGCCGATGGCGTCGTGCGGCACGGTCCCGGCAGACTCCCCGAAGGCGCGATGCAGGTAGGTGATGCCTTCGAACGTGACTGAATCGACGAAGTCGACCGCGGGATTGAGTTGGGTGCCGGCGCCGGCCGGCGGTTCGGGGCAGGCAACGAGGTTGGGTTGCTGGAGTTGGGTTGACTCGACGGTGAAGATGAGCGTCGTCGTCGCGAGCCGTTCAGCCAGCTTCGCCGGGACGATCACCCCGTTGACAGTCGCCCGGACGGCGCCCGGCCGCCACGAAAGACTGGCGACGAACGTCGAGCCATCGGAAAGGCGAAAGTGGAGCACAAACCCTTGCCCCGATGGATGGATCCCCGGGTTGTAAGTTCCTGTGTGCAGAGCGGAGACCAGGTCATCGACGAGAGCCTGATCAATGACCTGCGCCATCGAGTCATTCGTCGAATTGGCTGGTCTCGCGAGCAAGGCAATCACTTTTCCCTCGATGTCGATCAGGTCGGCGCCCACACCACGCCGAGGCATGGAATGGGCCTGGTACAGCTCGCCGTCAGCAGTGGCCAGCCGGAACGTGGGCGCGAAGCCCTCGATGGAGTAGAGAAGCGTCCCTACCGGCAGGAACGCCGCGGCACACTCGAGCGCACCACCTGTGCTCGCCGCGCGTTCCGGCGGAGTTTCGGAGACATTCAACGCGACGCGGCCGTATGGCGTGACGAGTCGTTGGGGCTCAATGGTTCCGGCAATTCGCATGTACTGGCGACCATCGAAGTTCACGAATGGCGCCCAATCGATGACGTGGTTCTCCCCTTCGGGGAACTCGTACGTCGGGCACGCGACGAGTCCCGGCGTGTCTCCCTCATCGGAGCCGGTCCACCAAACGATGGTGGCTAGAACGGCCAGCCCGGCCGCCATCACCCCGGCCGTCACGCCCCCAACCTTCACGAGGCCCAGTCCCGCGAGTCCGCCAGGCCACGAACGGCGGCTGGCTTCACGCCAGGTCGCGACCGCTTCCTCGCGGGTGGCCACACCCAACCGGGAGATGATCTCCGAGACGTGCGCTTTGGCGCCATCGAGCGTAATGCCCAGAGCGTCCGCGATCTGGGCGTTTGTGTAGCCCTTCGCCATGAGGCCGACGACCTCTTCCTGGCGAGGTGTGAGATGGAACGCGTCACGGTGGACGCGTGTCCCGGTCCGCTCCCTCATGTTGCACAGCCTACCGGGCCGCGCAACTCGATCACTACCCGATGAGGGAAATGCCACCTTGTCGTACCAACGCGAAACGCCCGCCAAACGGCGGGCGTCTTGTTCTCGAACGGCTCGGACCTGTTCTAGGCTTCTGTCTTCGCGGCAAGGGCGGCCAGGCGGCGCTTCAGCCGGTTGGCCTTGCCCGTGTGGATCGCGTTGCGCTTCGCGGCGCGGTCCAGCGCCGAATACGCCTCGCTCAGCGACGTCTTGAGCGCCTCTTCGTCGTTCGCCGCGGCGGCTTCGCGCACCCGGCGGACCGACGTGCGGGCGAGTGTGCGGCGCGCCCGGTTCCGGTCGCGTTCGCGGAGGGACTGGTGCCAGCGCTTGATAGCGGACTTATGGTTAGCCATTCGTTGAGATATCCGAGCCTGAAATTGAGAGTGTCGAACGAAAAGAGTAGCGCGCGCGGAACCTAGACGCTAGCAGCGCCCGCACGCCCCACCTCGCTACAGGCCGAACACCTTGATGGCGTTCTCGCCGACGATCTTGCGCGCGTTCTCCTCGCTCGTCGCCCGGAACACGGCCTCCACGGCGCTTCGCGTGTATCCCAGCGTGCTCTCGTTGTGCGGGTAGTCCGAACTCCACATCGCCCGCTCCGGCCCAATCCGGTGGATCATCTCCAGGCCGGCCGGGTCCACCATGAACGTCGCGTAGCAGTTGTTGAACCAGTAGTGGCTCGGCAGGTG
>CALFYR010000445.1 GCA_937954195.1 uncultured Dehalococcoidia bacterium | reverse complement strand
GCGATGGGCAGCCCGTGTTCCTGCGTGACATCTGGCCAAGCCAGGCCGAAGTCGCGGAGGCCATTCGTACCTCGGTCCAATCCGACATGTTCCGCCGGCGCTACGCCGACGTGTTCAAGGGCGACGACCGCTGGCGTGACCTGGACACGCCGGACGGGCAGCGCTTCAAGTGGGACCCGTGGTCGACGTACATCAAGAAGCCCCCGTACTTCGAGGGCATCACCATGACCCCGGCGCCGATCACCGACATCGAGCGCGCTCGCGTGCTTGTTTCGGTCGCCGATTCCGTGACGACCGACCACATCTCGCCAGCCGGCAACATCAGCGCCGCGAGCCCCGCCGGCATCTATCTCCGCGAGATGGGCGTCGAACGCGAAGACTTCAACTCGTACGGCGCCCGCCGCGGTCACGATGAGGTGATGGTGCGCGGAACATTCGCCAACATCCGGCTGCGGAACCTGCTCGCTCCCGGCACCGAAGGAGGCGTCACCCGCCACCTTCCTGATGGTGAGGAGATGACCATCTTCGACGCATCGGTGAAGTACAGCGCCGAAAACGTTCCCCTGATCGTCCTCGCCGGCAAGGAATACGGCACGGGCTCGTCGCGTGACTGGGCGGCCAAGGGCGTCAACCTCCTGGGTGTTCGCGCAGCCATCGCCGAAACGTACGAGCGCATCCACCGGAGCAACCTGGTGGGCATGGGCGTGCTGCCTCTGCAGTACCTCCCGGGCCAAAACCGGGAATCTCTCGGGCTCACCGGCACGGAGACCTTCTCGATTGGCGGCATCGCGGACGGGCTCGCGCCGGGCAAGAAGCTCCCCGTGACGGCAACCACCGACGACGGCAAGGTCACTACCTTCGAGGTCACCTGCCGGATCGATACTCCCGTCGAACTCGACTACTACAAGCACGGGGGCATCCTTCAGTACGTCCTCCGGCAGATCGCATCCCAGTCCTAACCACACAGAGCACGGTCGATGGCGGCCGCGAAGGAGACATGCATGGCGAAAATCAAAGTGGCGAACCCGGTCGTTGAGCTCGATGGCGATGAGATGACCCGCATCATCTGGCAGTTCATCAAGGACAAGCTCATCCTCCCGTACCTCGATATCCAGCTCGAGTATTACGACCTGGGAATTGAGTACCGGGACCAGACGAACGACCAGGTCACGGTCGATGCGGCGAACGCCATCAAGAAGCACGGCGTCGGCGTGAAGTGCGCCACGATCACGCCCGACGAGGCCCGCGTTGAGGAGTTCAACCTCAAGTCGATGTGGAAGTCGCCCAACGGCACGATCCGCAACATCCTCGGCGGCGTCGTGTTCCGCGAGCCGATCATCTGCTCGAACATCCCGCGGCTCGTCCCGGGGTGGACCAAGCCAATCGTCATCGGCCGCCATGCCCACGGTGACCAGTACAAGGCGACGGACTTCCGTGTCCCCGGACCTGGCACCGTGACCATCAGCTACGTACCGGAAGGCGGCGGCGAACCCATTCAGCTCGAAGTCGCCCGGTTCTCCGGTTCAGGCATCGCGATGGGCATGTACAACTTCGACGACTCGATCCGGGATTTCGCTCGGGCATCGTTCCGGTACGGCCTGGACCGAAGTTACCCGGTCTACCTCTCTACCAAGAACACGATCCTCAAGGCCTACGACGGTCGCTTCAAGGACCTCTTCCAGGAGGTCTTCGATGCCGAATTCAAGGCTGACTTCGACAAGGCCGGCATTACCTACGAGCACCGCCTCATCGACGACATGGTGGCGGCAGCTATGAAGTGGGAAGGCGGCTACGTCTGGGCCTGCAAGAACTACGACGGTGATGTCCAGTCGGACACCGTGGCGCAGGGCTTCGGTTCACTCGGGCTGATGACCTCTGTGCTCATGACGCCCGATGGCAAGACCTGCGAAGCTGAGGCCGCCCACGGCACCGTGACACGGCACTTCCGCGCCCACCAGCGCGGCGAGAAGACGTCGACCAATCCCATTGCCTCGATCTTCGCCTGGACGCGTGGTCTCGCATTCCGGGCAAAGCTGGACAACACGCCCGACGTCGCCCGGTTCGCCGAGACGCTCGAGCAGGTGTGCGTCGAGACCGTCGAGGCCGGGGAGATGACCAAGGACCTTGCGATCCTCATCTCGCCAGATAGCCCGTGGCTCACCACCGAGGGCTTCCTGGAAGCGCTCGACCGGAACCTGCAGAAGAAGATGGCGAGCTGGTAGGAACCCGGCTCGGGGTCCCTCGGTCGAGGGATCCCGAGTTCCATCGACCAGTAGCGACAATGTGCCGAAAGACCAGCAACATCGGTTCTGCCTGTTCAGGTCGGGGGAGCAGCTGGGCCGCCCGCTACAAGACCCGCTCGAACCAAATTCCGCCCTCCGGGCCTTCGCCGTGTTGGGGACTAAATCCCATCCTCGACCAGAAGTAGACCGATAACCCGAGGTTGGGGTGAGCCCAGGCCCGCAGTGTCCCCGCTCCGGATTCCTTGGCGGCGGTGACCAGCAGGCGTGCCGTTTCCGAGCCGGCCCCGTAGCTCCTGTGTTCCGGATCGATGCAGAGGCGCTCGACCGTCAGGGCGTCCTCCCCACCGGATAGGACAAGCTCGCCAACACGGACGCGGTCCGTGAGGCGAACGATT
>CALFYR010000444.1 GCA_937954195.1 uncultured Dehalococcoidia bacterium | reverse complement strand
GCGGTGGGCGCAGAAGGCCCGCTCGCTGACGCTCGGGGCTCGCTGGCGGGAGCGCGGTCAGGGTGGGCGGTCGCAGCACGCAGTTCGCGCGGAAGGCCCACTCGCTGACGCTCGGGGCTCGCTAGCAGGATGTGGACTTTCTAGCGGCGTGAACTGCCGCCGCCTGCGCCCGCGGCTTCGGCACCTGCGCCGCCGATGCCGACGACGCGTGCTTCGCCGGTGACGCCATACGGGCGAAGGACGAAGCCGAAGCTGGTTTCGCCGGTGATGTCGTTGTACGAGAGGGTCAGGCCAAAGAGGAGCGAGGAGTACTGGCGGCGGAGCTCGATGGCGGCGCTCTGGAATCCGCCGTCGGTCGCGTCGTAGTCCGCCGCGGCCAAGACGGTGTACTTCTGCGTCAGGCGATACTGCGTGAAGAAGGCCACGAGGGTCGAGTCTTCGGGCTCGATGTAGCGCAGGTCGATCGCGGAGAAGTAATCGGGACTGTGGCGGAACATGATGCCCGCGCTGGTGTAGGCGTTCTGATTCGTGTCGAGGTCGTAGATGTTGGCCGCGGTGAGCGCGACCGCGTCGGTAAGGTTGTACGCGGCGTCGACGACGAATGCATCGCCGGGGCTGCCCAGCTCTGGGCGGAAGTCGATCCAGCGCGTGATGGGGGAGCGTTCTTCGGCGTCGTCGCTGGCGAGGTAGAGGTCGGTCGAGATGACCAGGACGTCGGCGTCGTGCCAGCGGCCCGGCCCGCCTCGCTTGGTTTGGAAGGTCTGCGTGATGCCGAGCTTCATGGCGGCGCCGTCGGTGATTCCTTCGACGTCGGGGTCGTAGATGGGCAGGTCGGAAGAATCGACGTTGGTGCCTGAGATCCAGAAGGTCGCGTTGGGCTCGATGATGTGGCGGATTCGGTTGAGGTCGAGGAATCGCGAGCCGACGTTGTCGTAGACGCGGGTGATGCTGGTAGCCAGGCGCACGCCCACGCCGCCCCAGCCGCGGATGGAGTCGTCCTCGTCCGGGGAGTATTCCTCGAAGGACGTGTCCCACGCGGTGATTCGCCCGGTGGCAAAGGGCGTTGCGATGACCGGGCCGATATCGAACTTGCTCGAGAGCTCTTGGCGCACGTCGGCGCGGTAGACCTCGTCCTCGAAGTAGCCGGCGGCGCGGAGTTGTTCGCTCAGGCGCTGGTTGGAGTTGAGCAGGAGTGCGCGCTGGGCGAGCGCGTTGTTGGTGAGGCCTCGTTCGCTGGCGAGGATCTCGTCGAAGTTCATGCCCATGCGCGAGGCGCGGAGCTCGGTGAACGACGTGAGCAGGCCGGGCTGTGGCAAGAGGTCGTCGGCGACGCGGATGTACGAGATCTCGGGGAGTTTGGTGGTGCTGTAGCCCTGGCTCTGGAGCAGGTATTCGTTGGAAAGGAAGGACGAGCTCTCACCCTTGATGTCGAGGGTGAGGCTGGTGTTCTCGCTCAGGCGACGCGCGAAGAGGCGGTTGGTGAACTCGCGGCGGGTTTCGCCCAGACCTTCGAAGAAGGCATCGACGAAGGTTTCGTCGGAGATGAAGGCGGCTTCGGCGAAGAGGGTCCACTCGTCGGTCAAACGCCAGCGCTGCTCGAAGGTGAGGATGCCACGGGCGTCGCCATCGCGGTCGATCTCGGTGCCGGGCTTCAAGACATCGACGCCGCGGTCGGAAGGAAGGCCGTAGGCGAAGAGGGCGCCCTCGGTGTTCTCCATCTCCCAGGCAACGCGTGTGCCCAGTGCGGGCCCGCGCTCAAAGTAGAAGTCGGTGAAGAGGTCGGCGGACCAATCGCCGGGTTGATCCAGGCCAAACAGGCCGAAGGCGTTGAGCGTGGCCTTGACCGCGCCGCCCGAGCCGGAGGTGTTTTCGACGCGGAAGTCGCGAATGACCTGGCGTTCGGGGTTGCCGGCGTAGGTTGGGAACCAGAAGAAGGGCAGGCCCATGAAGCGCGGGACGATATTGTCGGCTTCGACGTAGTTGCTGGTTTCGACGGTGGGCGTTGCGGTTTCTGGGTGCTCGCGCGCGTTGGCGGCGTCCTGGCCGCGGGGCGGCACTTCGCGCTCGATGCGGGAGATGGTGACGTCGGAGGCGCCGACGCTGATCTCCGGATCGAAGAAGGCGGTGTTGCTGAAGCGGACGCTCTCGGCGCTGAACTGCCGCGCGGCTTCCTGGCGGATGGTCTTGGCGCGGAGGTAGAGCGGGATGGCGCGGCGCTGGTCGTAGCTCCAGAAGACCGCGTCGAGGGCGACGGCCTTGTTGTTCTTGACGTCGTAGTAGGCCTGTGGCGCGCGGAGGGAGTAATCGCCGTCGGTGGCGTAGGCCTCGCCATCGAGGTAGATGCCGCGGACCTGGGTTGCGCCCAGGCTGAGTGTGCTGGTGATGGGGCCGGGATCGAGGAAGACCACGGCGCGCTGGGCGGTGAGTTGGAGGAGGCGGTTGCGCTCGGGCTCGCGGTATTGGATGGTGACGCCGTTGGAAACGATGACGGCGTTCTCGGTTTCACCGGTGACGAGTGAGACGTCGCCGGCGGCGATGGAGAAGGTGCCACCGGTTGCGAAGATCGCGTCGCGGCGCGCGATGGTGGTGGGGGGAGCGGGGGGAGTGGGCGTCGTGGCGGAAGGCGGTTGGGAGCCGG
>CALFYR010000443.1 GCA_937954195.1 uncultured Dehalococcoidia bacterium | reverse complement strand
CATGGCGCCGTTTGTACCCAGGACGGAGGGGAGTTCGGAGACGGAGACGCTCTTGCGGAGGTAGGCGGTTGCGCTGGGGATCAGCAGGGCGGCGGCGATGCCCTGGATTCCGCGGGCGGCGACCAGGAGTTCGAACGTGGGTGCCAGCGCCGCTGCCGCTGAGAGCACGACCATCCCCCCGAGGCCGATGCGCAGGACGGTGAGCGTCCCGATGGCATCGGCCAGGCGGCCGCCGACCGGCTGGGTGATGGCCACGGCGACCAGGTAGGAGGTGATAAGCCACGTGACGGCTACCACGCCGACATCGAACTCGTCGCGGATTGCCGGGAGCGCGACCGCGATCATGGTGGAGTTGAGGGGAGCGAGGAGGGCCGCGGCGCCGGCGGAGAGAGCGATTCGGCGCCGGGAAATGGTGGCGGTTCGCTGCACGTGGGTATGTTAACGCGCGGTTAGCGCGGCGGGGTTGGTGCTGGAAGCTCCGCGCGCGTGACTATCGATGTATACGAATTTTCTTCATAAAGACTGGCGCGAAACGTCTTGACAAGGCTTCCGACGGGAGTAATGTGGAGGATGAAGTTTGCGTGATGCTCCCTCACCTGAAGAGGGTGAGATAACGGGTTGATCGCCACGCTGATGACGGAGGTTAGGTGTATGCGAAGCAAGCTGCATGCCGTCTACGGAGTATTCATTGTGCAGAGAGAAGGCCTGCACTGAGCAGGCCGGAAACGACAACCGCCAGGGCTCGGCACTCCCACCATCGATGCAACTAAGCACACCGGGAGCAACAGAAGACCTGCACGAGGCAGGCGCCCCGGATCGCTCCACTCTGGAGCGGCGGGGAGTGTAACTGGGCTCTAATCTCATGGCGGAACTCTCCATCGAAACTGCCGCCCGGCGACGATGGAGGAGTGATAGAACGAAACAGGCCCCGGTGGTGAACCGGGGCCTGTGTGCGTCCGGCGGCTATGCCGGGTGGCGGCAGCCGGGTAGGCTTTCGCCATGCGAAAGCGATTGGTGCCGATAGCGGCCCTGGTTGTGGTGGTGGCGATGGTGTGGGCGCAGGTCCCGATGCGCGGCAACGCGCAGGGGTACACCACCCAGACCGTGGAAGTGAGCGAAGGCGGATTCAACCCGAAGACGTGCCAGATGAACCGCGAGTACATCCGGTTTAAGAACGTGGGGAGCACGCCGCGCCGCGTGATCCTGCCATCGCAGATCGGGCCGGCGCCGATTTTCGATACGGGCTACCTGGAACCGGGCGAGACATCGATTTCGTTCACGATGCAGTACCCCGGGACGTTCCGTTTCTACGACGCCGACAACGAATCGAATTTCGTGACGGTGCGGACGCCGGTGTTCACGCCGACGTGGACCGTGATTTGCACGCCGGACCCGGCGTACACCCCACCGCCGCCCATTTGCCGCGGGAACCCGCACTGCCTTCGGATGCCAATCGTGGCACTCGATGGTTAAGGACCGATCTCGCCAACAAGACCGCGCTGCGTTACGGTAACTTCGCCCCTGGTGGGGTGGGGTACCGGGGTCAGGGCAGGTATGGCGAAACATTCCTTCCGGCCGCTGCTAGCGGCCGCCGCATTGGTGATGGCGCTGGTCGGCGCCGTTTCGATAGCGTTTTTTGGTGGTGGCGGCATCCCCGCGGTAGCGGATGACCTGTTCGTCATCGAGGTGAACGAAGAGGGCTTTAACCCGCGGCAGTGCAACCTGAACCGCGGCGATTCGGTGACGTTCAAGAACGTGGGCGACGTGGAGATTCACATCCTCTCCGGGTATCGGAACGGAGCCGGGAAGATCATTGCCGGTGGTTTCGGCGGACTCCCGCCACGGTTCGATGTCACGCTTGAGCCGGGCGAGCAGTACGTTGGCTCGGAGCGGTTCGACGCCGGGAGCGACTACTACTACGTGAGCGAGTTCGGCGACTACGTGACGGTTTCGACGCCGAAGACGCAGAACAGCGGGCAGGTGAGCTGCTCGAAGGAAGCGCCGACACCGACTCCCACGCCGACCGGCACGCCAACGCCGATCGCGACCGCGACGCCCGTGGTCATCATGCCCGCGAATTGCACCTGGAACGGGTGCGCGGTGGGGATTGCGATCGCTTCGGACGGCGAGTGACCTCACCCCCCGGCCCCCTCTCCATAGCCATGGAGAGGGGGAGCGCTGTGGCCAGCCTTAGTGCTGGCCTTTTTGTTTGCCTGAGGCGGCGAGTTCCTTTTCCTGTTCGCGCTTCTTTTCGGCTTCGGCTTTTTCGGCTTCGGTCATGCGGGTTGGGCGGCGGATGGACCAGCGGCGGAAGCGCTCTTCGATCGGTTTGCCGGGTTCGCGCTTCTCGCGTTCTTCCCGTTCCTTCTTAAAGGTTTCCAGCGTGCGTTCGCCGATCTGGCTGGTGTGGCAGAGGATGGCGGCGACTTTCGTGTCCCAGTGGTCGGTGATATCGACCGTGTAGTCGGGGTCGGCGGCGCCGGCGAGGAGGATTTCGTTCACCTGGTGCGATTCGAGACCTTCGTCCTCGTGGTGCTGGTAGAACAACCGGTCGCGGACGATTGGGTAGACGGCATCCATGGTGGCCTGGCCGACGTTGCGGTGGTCGCGGTGGTTGAAGGTGCCGCGGAACGCATCCCACGTGATGACGACATCGGGGCGGTACTGGCGGAGGAGGCGGACGATCTGGCCGCGGAGCTCGGAGCTTTCGCTGGTGAAACCATCCGGGTAGCCGAGGAAGACGCACTCCTTCACGCCGAGGACGCGGCAGGCTTCACGCTGCTCTTCTTCGCGAATGGCGGCGAGCTTCTCCGGGTGCATGGTGAGGTCGTGCGTGCCTTTGTCGCCGCCGGTGACGAGGACGTAGAAGACGTCCCAGCCTTCGGCGCACCACTTCGCGACGGTGCCGGAGCAGAGGAATTCGGCGTCATCCGGGTGGGCCATGATGACCATGGCGCGCGCGGGGCC
>CALFYR010000442.1 GCA_937954195.1 uncultured Dehalococcoidia bacterium | reverse complement strand
ACGCGATGACCAGCCTGTTGACGCGTTGTTGCTCGTTGTCGAAAAGACCCGCCTGGCCGCCGGGCCGGCCGGTTGGTGGTTCGCCCGCGCGAACGGCAAAACCGAGCACGCTCTGGGTCAGCCCGAGCAGTCCGGCGCGTACCTTTTTTTCCGGCGTATCGGCCTTCATCGGCTTACGCAGAGCGTGGAACCCGGCCCACGCGACGTTGTTGCCATCAACGACGAGGAGCATTCGGGCAGTATCGGAGGGCCGAACGGTACGCGCAGCGAGGGCCGATCGACCGTAAAGCGAGGTTGACTCAGGAAAAATTGACGAAACGTTGGTTTTGGTCGCCGCCAATCAGGGTTCTCCCTCATGTGAGATCGGCATGGGCGCGGAGACTATGCCTTTCGGACCACAGGCCAAACACCACGCAAGACAGGACAGTACGCTCAACCATGCAATCGAATTCCCTCACGAAACGCCTCGCAGTGACAGCGGCCGACCAGGCTTTGCGCCTGAGGTGGCTGCGATTCAGTGATGGTGACGCAGCGCTTATCCGGGCTGCTGCTCCGATCCTTGAGCCGCAAGCCGACGCGATTGTCACGGAGTTCTACGACCACTCGTTTTCGTTTCCGGAGTTCCGGGCCAAGGTGGCCGAGTCGAACTCTTCCCGCGAGCGGCTCCACAAGGCCCAGAAGGGGTACTTCCTCATCCTCCTCAAAGGGAAGTTCGATGAGGAGTATTTTGAGCACCGGCTCCGCATCGGTGCGGTTCACGCGATCCTGAACGTCGAGCCCCGCTGGAACGTGGGCAACTACTCGCTCTACACCGAAATCATCGCGAAGGCGCTGGCGAAGAAGCTCAAAGGGGAGAAGCTGGTCAACACGCTTCTCGCGTTCAACAAGGCGTTCCTGCTGGACGCGACGCTTGCTGTGGAGACGTACATCAGCGAGGGCGTTCTGCAGAAGCTGGTAGACGTGAACCAGACGCTTGCTGACTCCACGGTCGCTATGGACGACGGATCGAACCAGGTCGATTCCGCCGCCCGCGAAATTGCCAACGCCATCCAGGAGATCGCGCGCGGAGCCTCCGAGCAGACTGCTTCAATGTCGGCCTTGAGCACCGACATGAAGGAGCTCGCGGACGCAATCACGTCGGTTTCCGACGGCGCCGAAGAGCAGTACAACGCGGTCGAGAACGCTCGCAAGGTTTCAGCGGAGGTGGCTTCAGCCCTGGGTCAGGTCGCCGCCTCAGCGGCGGCGGCTGCGGCGAAGGGTGACGTATCGCTCGCCGCGGCGAACGACGGCATGGTCAGCGTTCAGCACACGGTGGCGGCGATGGAGACCATCCGCACGGCCGTTCTTGGAACGGCCACCGAAATCGAGCAACTCGGTCAGCGCGGCTCCGAGATCGGCGCGATCATTCAGGTCATCGAAGACATCGCCAGCCAGACGAACTTGCTCGCGCTCAACGCAGCCATCGAGGCGGCTCGGGCGGGGGAGCAAGGGCGAGGGTTCGCTGTGGTGGCCGAGAACGTTCGCTCCCTTGCGGAACGAACAGCCGTGGCGACCAAGGAGATTGCGACGCTCATCGCGGCTGTGCAGCAGGGGACCGGTCAGGCCGTCAGGGCGATGGAAGGTTCCGTCCGCGATGTGGAGGCCGGTGCCGCGCGCGCTGGCGAGGCCGGTTCGGCACTCAACCGCATCGTTGTCTCGGCTACTGAGGTGAATGCTGAAATCGGCCGAATTACCGAGGCGGTGGCTCTCGTGGAAACGAGCGCGGCGAACCTCGCCGAGGTCGTGGCTACGGTGGGCGGCATCGCCGAACGTCTTACCGGGCTGGCGCAGGACATGCGCACCGGGAGCGAGCGCGCGCTTGGCGCGATCAGCAGCGCCTCGGCCATTTCCGAAGAGAGTGCCGCGGCAACTGAGCAGGTCTCCGCGAGCGTCGAAGAGGTGTCGGCTCAGATCGGTGAACTGGCGAGTCTTTCCGCAAAGCTCGGTGGCATTTCCGGAGAGATGTCCACGTTCTTGGCCCGCTTCGGCGTGCTTGCCCACAACTCGGCCGGCGAGACGTTCCACTTCGCGGCGTAGCGCGTTACGGCCGCGGCCTTGCCCAGGCGATACGCTCGTCGAGCCGCCGTTCCATGGTGTACTCGACGGGCGTGAAGCCGTGCCCCAGCCAGAACGGCGCGCCCACCGGGTTGCCCGGCGCGAAGTGGAGAGTGCATGTTGCCAGGCCTTCGGATCGCGCCCAATCCATCGAATGGGCCAGGAGGGCGGTGCCGATTCCTGCGCCGCGAATGTCCGGCGAGACGACCCCTTCGAACAGGTAGACGTCACCTTCCCGGGCGACGATCGGCGGTGTGAAGCCGGGCTTCAGGAACGTCTGCATGCCGCCCGGGACTCCATCCTGGTAGGCAACGAAGTATGGCATCTGAGCGGAACGCAACTGAGCCAGGTTGAATTCCCCTGATGCCTCCTCGGTCTCGGGCAGGACAGGCCAGAACATGGGCGATTGCCAGTGATGGGCGTTCAGTGCGTCGGCAAGGGAGATCACATCGTCGATTTCCTCGGGCGATGCGCGCCGAATATCGACTCCCGCTCGCACCGGACCCTCGATTTGGCCCGTCGGGCGTGTCGCGGCCGTGAGGAAGCGTCCAAACCCGAGTGCTACGAAGGCCTCTTGCACGGCAGGGTCGCCGGCCGGGATAGCAGCCCGCTGGATGAAATAGCCATCAGCGACCCAGCCGCGAGCGAGCTCGGCGTACATGTCCCGATAAGTGCCAGCAGTGTCGCCGCCTTCGGCCACCGCATGACCTTCGACGGGGATCGCGATGGAGTGCGGCGGGACAAACAAGGACGCCATGTCCGTTGGCGAAAGCAGCATCCGCTCTCCAATGAGGAACCCAACGACTCGGCCATGTTCTTCCGCCACGACCCCATCGGCGCGCGGGTTGGCGATTAGTGGCTCGATGAGTTTCCGGGCACCGTCCGCGTCGGCGTATGCCGGTTCGAGAAACGGAAGTCTTGCTGAGTCCGCCCTGTGCCTGGCGGCGAGGAGCTCGGCGGCTGCATTGAGGTCGGACGGTTCGATGTGACGGACGACAAGGCGGG
>CALFYR010000441.1 GCA_937954195.1 uncultured Dehalococcoidia bacterium | reverse complement strand
ATAGCAGATAGCCACCACCTGTCCCTCGCGCTCGACCCCGAAGAGCGCGGTCCCTCGCTTGATGTCCACCGTCCAGCTCGCAAGCGACGGATGCAGGCGCAGCGGGTCGGTCACAAGCGTTACATCGGGCGGCGGCTGTACGGGGTGTTCGAACACGAACGCGGGACCGCGGTGAGACGTGGCCGCTGTGCGGAGGCACTCGAGGATCGCCCACTCGTCCGCAGACCGTTCCAACGCATCGAGAAGCGAGTCTTCAGCGTCGGTGCGGATGCGGATGACGCGTTCTCCGGTCGCGGCGAACCCAACGAAGACCCGTGGCGCCGGCGGTGCATCCGGCTCGTTCACGCAGATGAGCCGGCCGGTGGCATCGAATCTGAAGAGCGTGGCCGCCTGGATTTCCAGCAGTTCGCGCGGATGGAGCACGCAGATGAGTGTAGCCCGGGAGCAGGCTCACTTGCCCCACCGCCCCGCGGATGATTCGCTACCAGCAATGGCGGGCGAGACTACCGAGAACAGCGGCCCCGAACTCCGCGGCGTGGCCGGATATGAATCCCCATATCCGTACCTCGATCGCCTCCAGGAGAAAATGGAGGAGCGGCTTGCGCACCGCGTCCCCGTGCAGGGGCGGTTCTGCGGCTACTGCTACGGCCGGCTCCAGGCCGCAACGCTCATCTGCGGATTTTGCGGTGCCAGCACGGCCGACATCGCGACCGTGAACGAAATCCCGCAGGAAGTCCTCCGCCTCTATAAGAGGAAAGCGAACACCGAAGCCAAGTGGGTCCACACCGGGGCGTTCGCGGGCATGATCCTGGCCTCGGCCATCTTCATCTGGATGGTGATTTGGGCGCCCGGCTTCCTTGGTCACCCGGCACTGGCGTTCGCGGTCCTCTTGCTTGGCGGCTACTTCCTGGCGCAGCTCTTCGGACCGATCATCTTCGCGCAGACCGGCTACCGGCGGGGGGCGAAAGCCCGCGATGAAGGCTGGGCGAAGTGGCTGGAACAGCGCGACGGCCCCGGCCGGAGCGGCAACGCCACGGGCGCATGACGTACGATCGCGGTATGGTCGCCGACTTCTACGCCATCCTCGAGGTGACCCGGGCCGCCACCTTCGAGGAGATCCGCGCCGCCTACCGGCGACTGGCACGCACCTACCACCCGGATACGAACCCTTCGGCCGATGCGGTGCTCCGCATGCGCCAGGTGAACGAGGCGTGGGAAACGCTGCGCGATACGCAGAAGCGGGACCAGTACGACCGGAGCACGCGCGTGGCGCGCCCACCGCAACCGCGGCGAGGGCCGGTGGTCCGGCGCCAGCAGCCATCGCCGGCGACGATGCGGGCCCAGCGAGCCTGGCAGGAAGAGGAGGACGCCCCGCGCACCGAGCGCCGCAGCTACGACGGCGACCCGGCCATCGACTGGTACGCGGTCCTGGGCGTGCCCTCGGACGCCCCACGCCAGCGCATCCAGAAGCGGCTGGGCGAACTGGCGGCGCAACTGAGCGGCGATATCAGCGCGACGGAGTTCACGCGCCGCCGCAACGAAATGCGCCAGGCCTGGTCCATCCTGAGCGACCCGCACGTTCGCGCCGCGTACGACAGCGCTCGGAAGGATTACCTCGCGCGGGGCGCACGCCCGGCCCCACAACCGGAGCCCGCCACTGACATGCCGGCCGGCCACAAGCAGGGCCCCGTCGTCATCAACGGGATCTTCGTGGACAAGGGCGCGGTCCTGGCCGTGGCCGACTTGCGCGGGGCCGACCTGCGGGGCCTGGACCTCGCGGGCATCGTGCTGCGGGAGGCGAAACTGCAGGGCGCCGACCTTGAGGGTGCATCGCTTCGGCGCGCGGACCTGCGCGGCGCGGACCTTTCCGGCGCGAACCTTCGATTCGCAGACCTGAGCCACGCCGATTGCAGCGGCGCCACGTTGCGCCAGGCGAACCTGGCGCGGGCCTCGCTGAACGCGACGAAGTTCATTCGATCGAACCTCGGCGGGGCCAGCTTCGAAGCCGCCGTCGGCCCCGGGATCAACCTCGATTACGCCGATGCGGCCCGGGCGGACTTCACCGCGGCGAAGATCACGGCCTCGCTGATCGAACGCGCGAAGCTGGCTGAGACGATCTTCCCGGACGGTTCGGTTCGGTCCTGAACCTCGCTCGAATCCGCGTTTTGAACCAGCGGCCAGTACCCCGTACCATGACGATTCTTCGCCCGTAGCTAACTTCACGTTCGCGTCAAGGTATGGTAGCCTCGATTCACGTCAGGGGGACCCGGTGCGCTGGCTTTTACGCCTACTTCCTTACCTCAGGCCGTACCGAAAACGGCTCATCCTCGCATGGCTCTGCGTGCTCACCGCCGGGGCCTTCGTCATGGTCTCGCCGATCCTCGTCGGTATCGCAATCGACTTCGGTCTCAAGCCCGTCCGCGATGCCGATGACCGCGTCATCGGTCTGGATGGCAACGAAACACTGCTCATTGTCGGCGCCATAGCCATCGTCGCGTTCGCTATCGGGCGCGGGGCTGCTTCGTTCGGCCAGCAGTACCTCGGCGAGACCATCGGCCAGTCGGTGGCGTACGACATCCGGAACAAGATTTACGACAACCTGCAGCGCCTGAGCTACGCCTACCACGACAAGGTGCAGACCGGGCAGGTGATGTCGCGCGCGACCCAGGACGTGGAGAACATCCGCATCTTCATCAACATGGGTGCGCTCCGCCTGGGCTACATCATCCTGATGATCCTGATCAGCATCACGGGCATGTTCATCCTGAACTGGCAGCTCGCACTCGTTTCGATCGTGACGCTCCCGTTCATCGCCTGGCGCTCGATCACCACGAGCCGGCGGCTGCGTCCGCTCTGGCTCCAGATCCAGCAGAACCAGGCCGAAATGACGCAGGTCGCCGAGGAGGGCCTGAGCGGCATTCGCGTGGTGAAGGCGTTCTCTCGCGAGGATTTCGAGAGCCAGAAGTTCTACGACGCTTCGAAGAAGCAGGCCGACATGAGCTACGAGGCCGCACGCATCCAGGCAAGTAACCAGCCGTTCCTGCAGGGCCTTTCGGCGGCGCAGATCGGCATTACCGTCGGCGTGGGCGCGTACTTCATCTCGCAGGGCTCACTCTCCGAAGGCGCGCTCCTCACGTTCATCCTCTGGCTCAACCTGCTCCAGCTCCCGGTCCGCACGCTCGGGTTCATGATTAACATCATTGCCCGCTGCGTGAGTTCGGCCGAACGCGTCTTCGAACTGATTGACGCCCAATCGGCCGTCCAGGAGAAGCCGGACGCCGTTCCACTGGAGAACGTGACCGGTCATGTGGTCTTTAAGGATGTGGCCTTCAGTTACGACAACCTGAGCGCCGTGCTCGATGGCGTTGATGTCGATGCGAAGCCGGGCCAGATCATCGCGCTGCTTGGCCCCACAGGGTCCGGGAAGTCGACCGTCGTGAACCTCATCCCGCGCTTCTACGACGTGACGCGCGGCTCGATCGAGATCGACGGGACCGACATTCGCGACGTGACGATCGACTCGCTCCGCCGCCAGATCGGCATCGTCCAGCAGGACGTGTTCCTGTTCATCGGGACCATCCGCGACAACATTGCCTATGGCCGGCCGGAAGCAACGCAGGAAGAGATCGAGCGCGCCGCCAAGGCCGCCCGCATCCACGACTTCATCGTCAGCCTGCCCTACGGATACGACGAATGGGTCGGCGAGCGCGGCGTGACGCTTTCTGGTGGCCAGAAGCAGCGCATCGCCATCGCCCGCACGCTGCTGCTCGACCCCAAGATACTCATCTTCGACGACTCGACAGCGAGCGTGGACACCCAAACCGAGTTCCTGATTCAACAGGCGCTCCAGGAGCTCATGCAGGGCCGCACGACGTTCGTGATCGCCCAGCGGCTCCGCACCGTGATGCGCGCGGACGAAATCCTGGTGCTGGAACGAGGGAAGATCGTCCAGCGCGGCAAACACACCGAACTGCTCGAACAAGACGGTCTCTACCGGCGCATCTTCGACCTGGAACTGAAGGACCAGGAAGAAGCGCTGGGGCGACCAGCACCGGTGGCGGCTGCCGCTGCCAGCGAGTCGCGTCCGGCGCCGGCGAGCCCGAAACCATCACGTCCCGAGTCCGCGACGACGCCCGTCGCCGAACGCATTCGCGGCGGCCTGATGCCAGACGGCCAGGCTCCCGCGGGAGGTGCTTCCTAATGGCTATGTGGGGTGGCGCAGGTGCCGGCGGCTGGAGTTCCGGCCTTGGCGGCCAGGCGACTG
>CALFYR010000440.1 GCA_937954195.1 uncultured Dehalococcoidia bacterium | reverse complement strand
CGAAATCGACTCGACCACCAGCCGCGTCACGTGCTGGCGATGGCCGAACTTGCGGCGGTAACGGACCTTGTTCTTGTACTTCATGAACACGAGCTTGGGAGCCCGGCCATGCTGGGTGATCTTGGCGCGAACCTTCGCGCCGTCCACGAGCGGCGTGCCAACAGTCACGTCAGCCCCGTCCATTACCATCATGACATCAAGGTCAATAATGTCGCCGGGCTCGCCCGCAACGTGGTTCATTTCAAACTCTTGCCCCTCAACGAGGCGCAACTGGCGCCCATCGGCGCGCACGATCGCTTCCATATCAGTCTCCAGGGAATCCGTGGACAGTCTTTCCAGTCTGGGGCGGACTCCAGATTCAGTCAATCTGTTGGGCGCATTCGCCCGGCTTCGCATCGCCCAAGAAAGCCCCGGTTTCCGCGGGGCTCTCTCGTTTGTTCGCTAGCGGGAGGCTCCGGTCAGGAACCGTCCGTGCGGGTCTGGTTGCCGCCTTCCCAGGCAAGCCCGGTAGCCGGCTTCGGCTCGAATGCCGGCCGAAGCGGCGTGTCCTCCGCCGATGGAGGCGGGATTGGCGAGTCGCCCTTCGGCTGCTCGAGGTCTGCCGGCGGCCATGGGTCGTTCGGGTCGCTATCGAGCAGCCGCTTCAGCGTGTCGCCCTCAAGCGTCTCGACTTCCATCAACACCATCGCCAGCTTCTCAAGCAGCGGCCGGTGTTCGTTCAGGATGCGCGTCGCAACAACGTGCGCCTCATCGATGAGTTCGCGCACTTCGTCGTCGATCTCCTCGGCGATCTTCTCCGAGTAGTCGCGCGTCTCCGAAATCTCGCGGCCCAGGAATACCAGCTCCTCGCTCTTGCCGAACGTCCGCGGCCCGAGCTTCTTGCTCATGCCCCAGCGGGTCACCATCGAGCGAGCGATGCGCGTCACCTGCTGGATGTCGCTCGATGGTCCGGTCGAGGCCTCACCGAAGATGATCTCCTCGGCAGCGAGTCCGCCAAGCGCGCTCGCCATCCGGTCCCGGAACATCGCGGGCGTGTGGTAGCTCGTGTCCTCGCCAAGGAACCGCGTATGGCCGCCACTCATCCCGCGCGCCACGATAGTTACCTTGTGCACCGGGTCGTGGTGCTTCAGGAAGTGCGCCACGATCGTGTGGCCGCCTTCGTGGTACGCCGTGACCTTCTTCTCAAGCTCCGACATCACCTTGCTCTTCCGCTCCGGCCCGAGGATGACGCGGTCAACGGCCTCCTCGAACTCCTTCATGGTGATGATCTTCTTGTTTCGCCGCGCGGCCAGGATCGCCGCCTCGTTCACCAGGTTCATCAGGTCCGCGCCGGAGAACCCGGGCGTAGCCTTCGCGAGCTTCGCCATCGTCACGTCTTCCGCGATCG
>CALFYR010000439.1 GCA_937954195.1 uncultured Dehalococcoidia bacterium | reverse complement strand
AGGCAGGGGGTATCGAGGTCGGAGATGCGCATGGCGGGACTCTACGCGAATCAGCGAATGCAGACGACTTCGCGCCTACGCGTTCGCCGCTTCCATCGCCGCGTACCGCGCTCGCTTGGTTTCGCGAGCCCGGATGGTCGGGTTGAGCTCGATCTTCCGGATGCGGAGGTTCTTCGGCGTCACTTCCACCATCTCGTCGGTGCCAATCATCGAAAGGCTCCGTTCGAGGCTGGGCGGAGACGGCGGGACCAGCTTCACAGCGATGTCCGAAGTCGAGCTTCGGATGTTCGTGAGCTGCTTCGCCTTACAGACATTCACGTCCAGGTCCGTGTCCTTGGCGTGCAGGCCAACGACCATGCCGCCGTACACCTCTTCGCCGGGCGAGATGAAGAGCATGCCTCGCTCCTGCGCATTGGCGATGCCGAAGCTCAGCGCAGTGCCGGTTTCGGAGGCGACGAGGGCACCGTTGCGGTGGCGCGTGATTTCACCGGCCCAGGGGCGGTAGCCCAGGTACTCGGTGTTCATGATTCCTTCGCCGCCGGTACCGCTGATGAACGTGTCCCGGAAGCCGATGAGCCCGCGCGTGGGCACCTCGAATTCGAGGCGCACGTCGCCATCGTGGTCTGAGTGCATGCCAACCATCTGGGCCTTCCGGCCGGAGAGCGTCTCAATAAGGAAGCCAGTCGCTGATTCCGGCGCTTCGACGTAGAGCCGCTCGAACGGCTCCTCGCGGCCATTCGGGCCGTTGTGGATGATGACCTCGGGGCGGGTCACGGCGAATTCGAAGCCTTCGCGGCGCATGGTCTCAACCAGGATTGCCAGGTGCAGTTCGCCGCGGCCACTGACCACGAATTGTTCCGCCGATTCGCCATCCTCAACGCGCAGGGCGACGTTCGTTTCCACTTCGCGAAAGAGCCGTTCCCGCAGCTGCCGGCTGGTCACGAACTGCCCTTCGCGGCCCGCGAACGGCGAATCGTTCACGCGGAAGGTCATCTTCATTGCCGGCTCTTCGATGGTGATCGTAGGAAGCGGTTCCGATACGGCCGGGTTCGCGATGGTTTCGCCAATCTGCACGTCCGCGATGCCGGTCAGGGCGATGATGTCACCCGCACTCGCCGTCTCAAGTTCCACCCGGCCGAGCCCTTCGAAGCCAAAGAGCTGAGCCACGCGGTGCTGGCTCGTTTCGCCCTCGTGCGTGAACCGGATGATGCTTTCACCCGCCTTCACCGTGCCGTCTTTAATGCGGCCAACCGCGATGCGCCCGCGGTAGCTGTCGTACATCAGCGTGGTCGCAAGCATCCGGAAGGGCGCGTTCTCGTCCACCTCCGGGCCGGGTACGTGCTCGAGAATCGTTTCGAAGAGCGGCTCCATCGAACCAGAAGTCAGGTCCGGAGTGCGGCCGGCATAGCCGTCGCGAGCGTTGGCGTAGAGCACCGGGAAGTCCAGCTGGTGGTCCTCGGTCGCAAGATCGAGGAAGAGGTCACTGGTTTCGTGCACCACCTCTTCCAGGCGCGCGTTCGGGCGGTCGATCTTGTTGACGACCACAATGGCGTGGAGCCCGATTTCGAGCGCCTTCCGGAGCACAAACTTTGTCTGGGGCATCGGGCCCTCGACCGAGTCGATGAGGAGGAGGCAGCCATCGGCCATGTTCAGGACGCGCTCGACTTCGCCGCCGAAATCGGCATGGCCCGGCGTATCGACGATGTTGATGCGAACGCCCTTGTATT
>CALFYR010000438.1 GCA_937954195.1 uncultured Dehalococcoidia bacterium | reverse complement strand
TCCTGCAATGATCACCCGCGTTCTGTTCCTTGCACCCACTGCAAGTCCCGCCGCAGCCTTCCAAGAGGTATATCAGTGGGGCGTCGACGACAGCATCTGGTACAACGATACACAGCTTCCTAGTCCAGGAACGCTGAACGGCGTGCAGTTGCCAAGTAGTCACTGAAGCTCCGTGCCGGTTCATTGGAGAAGTAGCTATGCATACCTCGCTTCGCTCGGTCTTCCTCCTGGTGGTGACATCCTTCGCGATCACCCTCATGGTTTGGGCCGCCGCGTGCTCCGATGAGCCGGCGCCGGCTCCGACCGCCACCGCGCCCGCTCCGACGGCGACCTCCGTAGTGCCTGCGCCATCGCCGACGCAGGCTGGCGTGGGCAGCATCGCCGAGGCGCGCGAGCGGCTGGCGGACTCCGGTCAGTCCCTCGCCGTCGTGGATGCCGCGATGGCGGGCGACATCGACGCGTTGCTTCGGGCCGTCGCCTTCGCCGACGCCGTTTGCGCCGCGCCGACGGACCACGGCGACCCGCCGCTGTGCGAGCCGCTGGGCCTGGCGCCGGGAACCGCGGTACGGGTGGCGCCAGTCGGGGCCGTCCTGCCGGTCCCGGTGCCCGAGGAGTACCTGCGCCGCTACTTCGAGAGCGCGCTCGCGGACGGGACCGCGCGGCTGGCCTTCGCCGGAACCGTAGGCGAGCGGGCGGTGGTCGGCATCGCGTTCGCGGCCATCGGCCGGCCGCTCGAGGGCCTCGGAAGCGACCGATTCGCAGCGTTCGTGTTCGAAATCGACCCTGCCGGCGAGCCGCCAATTACCCGCACATTCATCCTGAGCGAGGGCGCCGCCCCTCGCGCCGCGGTTGCTGAGGTCTACTCCGACCCGCCGAGGTCTGGTACGCCGAGTAGCCGAGAGTTCCCGTCCCACTCCCTCCTGAACCCGGTAGAATGCCGCGCAACCACAGGCTGCGGATGCACAACCACAGGAGGACCCATGGCTGACGTTGGACTTCCCGTCGATGAGAAGTACGCCCCGCCCGCGCGGGTGAAGGAAGGCGCGCACGTCCCGTCGCGCGAGGCGTATGACCGCATGTACGCACAGAGCGTGAACGACCCCGACGGCTTCTGGAAGCAGATGGCCGAGGAGCACATCACGTGGATCGCACCGTTCGGGAAGGTGCGGGAGGAAGACCTGCGGAGCGGGAAGATCGCCTGGTTCCTCGATGGGAAGCTCAATGTCGCGGCCAACTGCCTGGACCGGCATCTCGCCAAACGTGGCGACAAGACCGCCATCCTCTGGGAGGGCGACGAGCCCGGTCAGAACCGGAAGGTGAGCTACCGCGAACTGGCGGCGATGACCAATCAGCTGGCGAACGCGTTGCGCAAGCGGGGCGTGAAGAAGGGCGACCGGGTCGCCGTCTACATGGGGATGGTGCCGGAGCTCGCCGCCGCGATGCTCGCCTGCGCGCGCATTGGCGCGATCCACTCGGTCATCTTCGGTGGGTTCTCGCCACGCTCCATTCGTGACCGGATCGATGACTCGACCTGCAAGGCCATCATCACCCAGGACGAAGGAAGACGCGGCGGCAGGCCCGTGCCGCTCAAGGCGAACGTCGATGAAGCGCTGAGTGCGCCCGGCCACAGCATCGAGTTCACCATCGTCTACAAGCACACCGGTTCCGAAGTGAACATGGTGGACGGCAGGGACGTGTGGTGGGACGCGGCGCTCGCCGGCGAAAGCTCCGAAGCGGAGCCCGAAGTGATGGACAGCGAAGACCCGCTCTTCATCCTCTATACCTCCGGTTCGACCGGGAAGCCGAAGGGCGTGCTGCACACCCAGGCCGGCTATCTGCTCCACACGATGGTCAGCCACAAGTACACGTTCGATATCCGAGAGGACGACATCTACTGTTGCGCCGCGGACGTGGGTTGGATCACCGGACACAGCTACATCGTCTACGGGCCGCTGGCGAACGGTTCGACCACCGTCATGTTCGAATCGGTGCCGACGTACCCGGACGCCGGCCGGTACTGGGACATGGTCGACCGGCTCGGCATAACGGTGTTCTACACGGCGCCAACCGCCATCCGGGCGATTGCCCGCGAAGGCGACGAGTTCCCGAAGAAGTACAGTCGCAAGTCGCTGCGCGTGCTCGGCACCGTTGGCGAGCCCATCAACCCCGAGGCATGGCGCTGGTATTACAACGTCGTCGGTGAGGGCCGCTGCTCCATCGTCGATACCTACTGGCAGACCGAGACGGGCGGGCACGTGATCACCGGCCTGGCTGCCGCGACCGACATGAAGCCGGGCTCCGGCTCGCTCCCGTTCTTCGGCGTCCAACCCGTAGTGGTGGATGAAGTTGGCGAGGTGCTCGAAGGCAACAACGTCACCGGCCGCCTGTGCATGAAGACATCATGGCCGGGCATGATGCGAACGGTTTACGGCGACCACGAGCGGTTCATCCAGACCTATCTGAGCACCTACCCCGGGAAATACTTCACCGGTGACGGCTGCCATCGCGACAAGGACGGCTACTACTGGATCACCGGCCGCGTGGACGACGTGCTGAACGTCGCCGGGCACCGGCTGGGGACGGCGGAGATCGAGGGCGCGCTCGTGGGCCACCCCGCCTGCGCCGAAGCCGCCGTCGTCGGCTATCCGCACGACGTGAAGG
>CALFYR010000437.1 GCA_937954195.1 uncultured Dehalococcoidia bacterium | reverse complement strand
GGGCGGCGGCGTGAAGAATCTAGCGCGAGACGAAATTTGAACCGGTGTCGATTTTCTTGCGCCGGCCGCCGGAGGTCAGATGACTGAGCACACCATCAACGGAAAGGTCGCCATCGTCGGCATCGCTGAATCGGCGTACTACAAGCGGGGCGCGGCCCCGATCAGCGAGATCCAGATGACCCTCCAGGCGATTATCGACGCCGCCAGGGATGCCGGGCTCGATGTGCGCGATATCGATGGGTTCGCAAGCTACAGCAACGACCGGAACGACCCGCCCCGCCTCGCGGCGGCCCTCGGTATCAAGGACCTCTCGTTCTCGAACATGTTCTGGGGTGGCGGCGGTGGTGGTGGGTCCGGCGCCGTCGCGAACGCCTGCGCGGCGCTCGTGGCCGGGTATTCGAAGTACGTGGTGGTCTACCGCGGACTGGCGCAGGGTCAGTTCGGGCGGTTCGGCCAGGGTTCACGGGCCACCACGGTCTCTGGCGGTCCCGCCTTCACTCAGCCGTACGGGCTCATGTCGCCGGCACAGACCTTCGCGATGCGCGTGCAGCGCTTCATGTACGACCACCACATCGGGCCGGAGCCGCAGAAAGCGATCGCGATGGCCTCGTACTACCACGCGCAGCGTAACCCACGCGCCGTCATGCACGGCCGGCCGCTGACCAGCGAGGACTACGACAACTCCCGCTGGATAGTTGAGCCGTTCCACCTGTTCGATTGCTGCATGGAGAACGACGGCGCGGCCGCCGTTATCCTCACAACCGTCGAACGCGCCCGTGACTTGCGACACCGGCCGGCAGTCGTCATGGCGGCCAGCCAGGGTTCGGACTACCGCCAGGCCGCCACCGCCCACAACGCGCCGGACTACGGCACCTCGAACTTCAAGACGGTGGCTGCGCGCCTCTACGCCCAGGCTGGCATCGAACCGAAGGACGTCGACGTCTGCCAGTCATACGAGAACTTCACCGGCGGCGTGATGATGAGCCTGGTGGAGCACGGCTTCTGCGCCCCGGACGAAGTCGAAGACTTCATGAAGCTCGAGAACTTCAAGTTCGATGGCGGGAAGCTGCCCCTGAACACGAGCGGCGGCAACCTCGCCGAGTGCTACATGCACGGGCTCGAGCTCATCACCGAGGCGGTCCGCCAGGTGCGCGGCGATTCGACGGCGCAGGTGCCGAATGCCGAGATTTCGATGGTCTGCTCCGGGCCGATGGTCCAGCCAGTGAGCAGCCTGATCGTTCGCAGATAGAGACGAGGAGCCGCGAGATGACCGCAACCGAAACATACCTGCCCGCGGGCCTCCCCATGCCCGCACCCTCCCCGGATGGCCTGGACAAGGAGTACTGGGACGCCACGGCGCGCCACGAACTGCTGGTCCAGCGCTGCAACGCCTGCCAGGCGTTCCAGTGGGGACCGGAGTGGCTGTGCAACCAATGCCATTCGTTCGACATGGGCTGGCACCGGGTCTCCGGACGTGGCCGCATCTACAGCTGGGAGCGCGTCTGGCACCCGGTCCATCCGGCGCTCAAGGATGCCTGCCCGTACATGGTGGTTCTCGTGGAATTGCCGGAGGCGGGCAACGTCCGCATGGTGGGGAACCTGCTTGGCAACGCTGAGGACCCGGTGGTCATCGGCTCCGAAGTGGAAGCCGTGTTCGAAGACCACCCCGAGGCCGGCGTTGCGCTCGTCCAATGGCGGCGGATCTAGTCACTCTCGGACCGAAACCACACACATGGAGGCCCGACCGAAAGGGAGGGTCCAGGTCGGCCGCGCGACCAGGGATGTCGAACAACACGCGGAACACCCGGGCGCGGCGACCTCGCTCGCCCTTGACGTTCGTGTTACATTGTTACCTTGGTACGGAGGTAACACGTGGAACCAACACTGGAAGAGTCAACCGTCGAGCGCGTCCAACTCGGCGTGCGCATGGAAAAACGCATGGTGAAGGTCCTCAAAGGCCTGGCCGAGTTCCAGAACGTCACCCTCGGGCAACTGCTTGAGAACATGGTCGTCCACTCGTTCGAGCCCATGCCCGGCGAGGAAGGGGAGTGGGCCGCCAGTCCGCATGGCAAGAAGGCACTCGCCGCTATCGCTGACCTGAAGAAGGTCTACGGCATGGACTACGACGCCGAATCGCTCAAGAAGCTCGACGGCAACCCCGCCAAGAAGTACTAGCGAATCAGCCGCTCGCCAGGATCGCGGCCTCCCAGGCCTCTTTCCCGAACGGTGTACCCGTGTCGTCCTCGCCGCGGGCCTGGCGGTGCCGCTCAATCGCCGCGTCATACACGTCCGCGATTCGCAGGCCAACCGTGCTCCAGCGGAAGCGTTCGACGGATTTCCGCGCGGCCCGGCTGAAGTTTGCTCGCAGTTCCGGGTTGCCGAGCAGCACTTCCAGCTTCTCCGCGAACGGCTCGGGGCAGCGCCAGGGGATCAGGTATCCGGTGACACCGTCCGTCACGGTCGAAACCAGTCCGCCGACGCGAGACGCAACTACCGGGGTCCCGCAGGCCATCGCCTCCACGGCCACCAGGCCGAAGCTTTCGTAGTAGCTCGGCACCACGCACACGTCGGCGGCGGAGTAGTAGTTCGGGAGTTCGTCGTGAGGGACGGCGCCCCGGAACTCGACGTTCGCCGAAATACCGGCTTCGGCCGCCTGCGCCTCCAGTTCGGCTCGCAGTCCCGCCACACGCTCGTCGCCCCCCAGGATCAG
>CALFYR010000436.1 GCA_937954195.1 uncultured Dehalococcoidia bacterium | reverse complement strand
ATAAGTTCGAACGGGAAATCGAAGAGATACTCGCGAAGCTGGATGACAAGCTTCCGGATGGCGCCACGCCGTCCGAACGGGCGCCGATCTCTCTCGCCTCGCGGCGCCAGCAGAAGGCAAAAGCGCAGCGCGTGCGCACACCCCGGAACAACCCCCTTTCGCGCATTACGCCAACACACTTGCTTTTCGCGGGCGCGGGGATCATGTTCGGCGGCCTGCTGCTCTCGAACGCATGGGACCCGTTCATCTGGGTGTCGCTGAGCGGCATTGTGCTCTTCCTCGGCGCCTTCGCGTGGTCGTTCCGCCGAACAAATCGCACAGCTTCCTCGGCTGCCCAGCCCAAAGGCTATTACTGGCGCGACCGCTACATCGAGTACGACCAGAACGAGCCGGGTTCGGGCATCAAGGGCTGGTTCAGGCGCCGCTAATCCTTTCGCGCGCTTAACGGTCGTCCTCCGTACCCTCGTTTCATGCGCCTCGCCCTCTTCGCATTCCCCGCGGCCATCCTTCTTCTCGCCGCGTGTTCCTCCAACGCCCCCGACGTTCCAGGTTCCACCTCCACCGAACCGACCACCGGGACCACCCCGACGGCCGAGCCGACGACCGGCCCGATCATTCGCGAACCGACCGCGCTCCCCGATCCCAAGACCACGCAGCTCGACCCGACCGGAGAGGCTACCGGCCCGGCCGAGCACGATGGACAGCGGGCACTGGAACACGCCCGAATCCTCTCGGTCGAACCCCGGGTAGCCGGTACGCCCGGCGAGGTCCGTGCCGCCGAGTACATCGCCGCACAGTTCCAATCGTTCGGCTACGCCACGGAGATCCGTGAATTCGATTTTGACGGCGACCGGTTTCGCGCCGGCGAGGTGACCGTCGGCGGAGAGACGATCGAGTCGTTGAACATGGCCGGTAGCCCCGGCGGCGAGGTTGAAGCCGCAACCGCGTATATCGGCCTCGCCGATCCGGCGGGGATCGCCGGCCAGGACCTCACCGGCAAGATCGCGGTGGCTGATCGCGGCGACCTCAACTTCTCGGTGAAGTACGAAAACGCCCGCGCCGCCGGGGCTGTTGGCATGGTGATTGTGAACAACCAGCCGGGCCTCTTCAGCGGCAACCTCACGCTGGCGGCCGAATTCCCCGTCGTGAGTGTTTCGCAGGAGGAGGGCCAGCAGATCATCGCGGCTGCGAAGGCGGGCGAGACCATCTCCATCGCCACTCCGCCTACGGTTGGCCTCACCCGCGCAATGAATGTCGTGGCCCGCGCCTCGGACTCGACGCAGTGTGTGATCGTCGTTGGCGGCCACTTCGATTCGGTACCCGCGGCGCCGGGAGCCAACGACAACGCCAGCGGCACCGCCAACGTCCTTGAATTGGCCCGGGCCACAGCGGTGGATGGGCTCGACGAGGGCGTCTGTTTCGTCGCGTTCGGCGCGGAGGAATCCGGGCTGTACGGCAGCAAAGCCTTCGTCGCCGAACTGGCCGAGGCAGGTTTCACGCCTTCGTACATGATCAACCTGGACGTGACCGGTATCGGTTCGGGTGTCGAGGTCATCGGTGACTCCGCCCTGGCCGACCGCGCGTACGCTCTCGCCCAGGGCGCTGGCATCCCGGTCGCGCCTTCGGTCCTTCCCGCGAATTCGGGAAGCGACCATCAGAGCTTTGCCGAGGCCGGCGTCGAAGTTGTCTTCTTCACCTCCGGGAACTTCAGCACGATCCATTCGCCCGAAGATGTGTTCGAGGATCTCGAGGTGGACGTGATCGATTTGATTGGCGATGCCGCCTATCTCACGCTCACCGACCTCCTTGCGCGGGTTGCCGCCGAATGACACCCGCACCTAGCATGAGCCGGATGCGCCGTCTCACCTTCGCCGCGATTGCTCTGGCCGGAATGTCCGTGGGCCTGCTGGCTGCAGCCTGTGGCGGCGGTGGCCCCGCCGAGCCCGCCGATGGCGCGCGAATTACGGACCCGGCGCGCGTCCCGAGTTCTACCCCGATTCAGAACCCAGTCCTCTACCGCATCCAGGGCAACCAGGTCACGCTGGTGGGCGATGGCACCACCGCCGAGCTCACTCCTGTGGCAGGCAACACGCCAACCGGGCGAACGAACTACACCGTTCAGGCCGGCGACACCTGTTTCGCTATCGCCGCCGATCAGGGCGTCTCCCTGGATGCGCTCCTAACGGCGAATCCCAACGCGGACTGTGGCGCGCTTCAAGCCGGGGACATCCTGGTAATTCCCGGCGGCACTGGCGGGGCGTCAACCCCCGGCGCCTCCACTCCGCAGCCAACTCAAAGTTCGGGAAGCGGCGAAACGTACACCGTTGGCCCGGGCGAAACCTGCTCGGATATCGCCGCGAGCTATGGAGTTTCGGTCTCCGACATCATCTCGCTCAATGGCCTGGATTCGGACTGCAGCCTGCAGGTTGGGCAGGTGGTGAAGATTCCCTGAGCCCCGCGTACACTCGCGGGCATGAGGTTCCGCAGCACTGTCTTTCTGGGCGGAAAGACCGCGACCGGCATCCGTGTACCTGAAGAGGTCGTGGCGGGGCTTGGTAACGGCCGGCGCTTCCCTGTGGTCGTCAGCATCAACGGCTATTCGTACCGGACAACCGTCACGTTTTACGGCGGCGAATTCGTTGTGCCGCTTGCGGCGGAACACCGCGAGGCCGCGGGCGTGAGCGCCGGGCAAGATATCGATGTCGAGATG
>CALFYR010000435.1 GCA_937954195.1 uncultured Dehalococcoidia bacterium | reverse complement strand
ACGGCGTAGAGCGCTGCGGTGAAGACTCCGCCCAGGATGAACATATTGAGCCACGGGTTCTCCGGACGTGCGAAGTCCTCCCAGAGCAGCTGGAAGTGCAGGGCGGTCCCGAGCCCTGCGATTAGTGCTGCGGCCCCTGCCACAATCAGGGCCGGGATCAGTTCCCGCGCGTCGTCGCGCACCTCATCGAACACACTGGTATCGAACTTGACGAGCCGCCTGAGCCGGTTCATCACTGCGTTGAAATCCATGCTGCCTCCTGCATGCACCCCGGTTGCGGGGTTGTAGGCTCGCTCACACCCCACCCCATCCGGGAATCCGGCGAACTATACCACACACCCTTACCGAACGTGAACCAATTGCATAAGCGCCTACGTGGTTTAGCCGTTGAACTCCACCACCGCGAACCCCCGCACGCTCGGCTCGCCCCGCTCGTTGATCACCGCGAGCTCCAGGTCCGCACGCTTCGTGCCGCCTTCTTCGTACACCCGGGCAACCCGCCCCGCGATGTCTATCGGCCGTCCCGTCAGGTCGGGCCGGCGGTGCGCTGCCCGCACCTGGCGGATCCAGCCGGCCTCACCGAGCCATTCATCGACGGCCCGGTAGAGCAGGCCGACCTTGTACGGCCCGGGCACGAGCGTGCCGGGCATGCCCTGCGCCTTCGCCGCCTCGATGTCATAGAAGAACGCTGGAAACGCCCACTGCAGCGCGCAATAGCGAATCACCTGACCCAGCCCCGGCTCTAAATGAAGCACCGGTAGCTCGTCGCCTTCAGCGAGCGTCAACGGGTTCGCTTTCATCCTCCGCCACCTTCACGCGCATCCGCCGCCGAATACTGCGTCATGGTGAACCCGCTTCGCGCCACCACGTTGCCGTCGCCGTCCTTGTACTGCGTCTCCGTTCGCGTATCGATGCTGTAGCCGAACCGGCCGCCGAACCGCTCCGTGATACTCGCCACGACATGGACTGCGGTCAGCGTCTCGCCCATGCGAAGCGGCCGCTCGAACGACCACTCGTTCGCGATCAGGAGCGAGTTCGGCATCAGGCTCGGCAATGGCTGCCCTTCGTAATCGCCTTCGAAGGCAGCAATGGCGTAACCCGGCACGTCCTCGCCCTCTGCCGGAAGGCTCTTCGGGACGACTCCGGTGTAGACCTCGATCGCGCGTTTCACGGCACGCGGAGTTACGTGCACGTCGCCCATCACCATCTCGCGCCCCACCAGCGCGCGCACTTCATCCGTCAGGAGTGACTGGTCCGGCATAGCTCGCAAGCCTACCGAGCCAGTCGACAATCGCCAATCCGCCATCAACAATCGATGTGTGATCTACCTCGACCACGCCGCCACGAGCCCACTGCGCCCCGCAGCCCGGGAGGCGATGCTCCCGTACCTCGGCGAACGCTTTGGCAACCCGAGCGGCCTTTACTCGGTCGGACGCGAGGCCCAGGAAGCGGTTGATTCAGCACGCAACGCCGTCGCTGACTACCTGGGGGCCCGCCCGTCCGAGATTCTTTTCACGAGTGGCGGCACGGAGAGCATCAACAGCGCCATGCTCGGCATCGCCTACGCGATGCGGCGGGCGGGCGCCGGCAACCACATCATCACGAGCGCGATCGAACACCACGCCGGCCTGCATGCCGCCCAGCACCTGGAAGAACTCGGCTTCGAAGTCACCACGCTCGGCTGCGATGCCTGGGGCCGGGTGCAGGTCGAATCGTTTGCCCGCGCGCTCCGGCCGGGCACCGTGCTCGCCAGCGTCATGCTGGCCAACAACGAAGTCGGCACCGTGCAGCTCATCGAGGAGATCTCCGGTGTCATCAAGGAGTTCACGACGAAAGCCGGCCATCGTGTGGCCCTCCACACCGACGCTGTCCAGGCGCCGGGTTGGCTCACAATCGATGTTGAACGGCTCGGTGTCGACGCCCTGAGTCTCAGTTCGCACAAGTTCGGGGGACCGAAGGGTAGCGGCATCCTCTACCTTCGCCGCGCCACCCCCTTCCGGCCGCTTCTCCACGGAGGAGGCCAGGAAATGCAGAAACGCGCCGGTACCGAGAACGTCGCAGGTATTGTGGGGACGGCCGTGGCGCTCGGGTTGGCCAATTCGGGCATCACTGAGCGCTCCGAGCGGGTCCGCGCCCTCCGCGACCGCCTGCGCGACGGCATTCTCTCCCTCGTCCCGGATTCGCAGGTGAACGGCTGCCAGGAGAACTGCGTCCCCAACAACCTCAACATCTCGTTCGGCGGCATCGAAAGCGATGTCCTCGTGCGCCTACTCGATGAGCGCGGCATCGCCGTGAGTTCCGGAAGCGCCTGTTCAAACTCGACGTGGGAACCGTCCCACGTGCTCATGGCCATGGGTGTCCCCATTCGCCGCGCTGTCGGCAGCCTGCGCTTCTCCCTGGGCGAAACCACCACGCAAGCCGATATCGATGGCGTCCTCGCTGTTATCGCCGATGCCGTTGACCTGGCGCGCCGCTGGTCGGTGGTAGCTGGCGGCTAGCCGGTTACGGGACCACACACGGGTCGTCGAAGCTCAACGAATCGCCGTGCGCCCGCCCTATCCTCGTATGGAACTCCGTCTGTAGGTCGAAGTAGTCCTCCGCGTTGTCCAGCGGTCCCGCGTTTCCCCCGCCGTCGTAGTACCAGTAGTAATGGTCGGCCAACAATTCCGCGTCGGTGGGATCAACGGCGTCAAGGATGCAGGCGGAGTAGTCCAGCCAATCCGCA
>CALFYR010000434.1 GCA_937954195.1 uncultured Dehalococcoidia bacterium | reverse complement strand
ATGAATTCATCTGGCGTCGCGACGAAGCGATGCCTGCACGCGAGCGAACAGAAGTAGTACCAACGACCGTTGTAAAATCGCTTCGTGCCCGCCGCCGGATCTGTTTCGGGCGCACCTCCAGGCACCCGGCCCGTCTCGGCATTCACCGCAGCCTCCGACACTTCCTTGCCGCAGACGATATCTATTGCCATGCCGGCTCCTCCGCGAGAGTATCCGCAAGGAAACTCAAACATTCGTCGGCGGCGCCCCAGGCCGTCGCCCGATCCTTGCCACGGCGACTAAAGAAGTGCAGATCGTACTCTTCCGTGTAGCCGATGCCCCCATGGAGTTGATGGGCGAGCATGGGCACTTCGGTGGCCGTCTTCGACGCCCAAGATTTCGCGCGCAGTACGAGCCTGTCATCGGCCAGGCCGTGGTCGAGCTTCCAGACGGCCTCGTAGGCAAGGAATCGCGCTCCGAGCGTCATCGTCGCCATGTTCGCGCAGTGGTGCTGGACTGCCTGGAACGTCCCGATGGGCCGGCCGAATTGGACCCGCATAGACACGTACTCCACCGACATGTTCAGCGATTGCTGCGCGTTGCCCACGCACTGGATAGCCGTCAGCGCTGGAAGCGAACGACGCAGGAACTGGACGGCTTCCGGGCCGGCGATCACTTCCGCTGGCACGTCCTCGTAGACGACGTTGGCCAACGGGGTACGGCCGATCTGCGTCAACGGAGTCATCGAAACCCCGTGTTCCGACCGGTCGACAAGGGCAAGCGCCGGGCGCCCATTGTGAGTAACAGAGACGAGGTGATGCGTCACGTTCTGAGCGTAGTCAACGAGCCGTCGAGTCCCGCTAAACCGGCCCCCCGCGAATGTGCCCGATGGCGGTGCGGTCCCCGGCAACCCGTTCGACAAGGCCGGGCTGAGGGACATCCGTCCGGCCGCGACCGCTTCGAGCACCGGCCCAGCATCAGAGCCCGCGTGGCGTTCCAGAGCCACGGCGGCCGCCATCGTCTCCATGTAGGGGATCACCGCGGCACGCGCCGTTAGCTCCTCCAGGACAACTGCGAGATCCGTGAGGGAACCTCCCCCTCCAATCGGCTCCGCAAAGGGAAGGCCAAGGAAGCCCGAGGTCGCGAGGTATCGCCATAACTCCTCGTCGATTCCGCCGTCACGCTCGAGCGCGCGGATCCGGTCGAACGGGACTTCCCGGGTCAAATACTCGCGGATGCTGTCGCGCAGGAGCCGTTGGGTCTCGTCAAGGGAAGTATCCATGCCTGCTTACCTCGGCAACCCGAGGCCGCGGCGTGCGACGATGTCGCGCTGGACCTCATTTGTTCCCCCGCCGAAGCGAAGGAAGGGCGATGTCCTATAGGTTCGGTCCATCTCACCATCGAGCGGGGCCAAACCTTCGCCCTGCGGCGAAAGCGCGCCCTCGCGGCCGAGAAGGTCCATCCCAATGCTGCCTAGTTTGTACCGCAACTCCGTCGTCCAGACTTTGGCCATGGACGCTTCCATGGTCGGAGTATCGCCCCGGGCCACGATCGAAGCATTGGTCAACGTCAGCGCCCGCATTACCTCAAGCTCGAGCTCGAGCTCGCAAAGGCGCAGGCGTGTGACCTTGTTTTCGAACCGGTCCGGGCGCTCGTCGCGAAGGAACGACACGAGTCGCGAGAACGCGGGTACCAGGGCTGTGCCATCACCGATGGCGACACGCTCGAAGTCCAGGGCGTTGGCCAGGATGTACCAGCCCTGGCCGGGTTCGCCAACGAGTGCATCGCCGGGAATCCGGACGTCTTCGTAAAAGGTCTCGTTGGTCCGCACTCCACCCATCGTCCAGATCGGCCGGACGCTAACGCCAGGTGCGGTCAGGGGAACGATGAACATCGAAATGCCTCGATGCTTGGGTGCGTCCGGGTCCGTCCGGGCAGCGAGCCACACGTGGGTATCCACATGGGCGCCACTCGTCCACAGCTTTTGGCCGTTGATAACCCAATCGTCTCCGTCTCGCGTCGCCGCGGTCTGGAGTGACGCCAGGTCGGTGCCCGCGTTGGGCTCCGAGTATCCGAGCGCTAGTGAGATTTCTCCGCTCCAAATTCCCGGCAGGTACTTGGCTTTCTGAGCTGGCGTGCCGAATCGCTCGATGGCAGGACCGATCATCGAAGCTGTCCCTCGGCCATACGGAATCCCCGCGAGTGAGAATTCTTCGGCGAGGATGAACTGGAACCACGGGGACTTGCCTTCGCCACCGAATTCGACGGGCCAGCACATCTTGACCCAGCCACGCGCATCGACAGCCGCCCGGAGCTTCCGCAGGCCAGGCGTCACGCGGCGCGACTCCATGGAATTGTCGAGTTCCGCCATCAGCTCCGGGGTCTTCACCTCGCTGATGAACGCTTTCACTTCCGCTCGGAACGCAGCCAGTTCGGTGCTCCATCCGTAGTCCAAGGCTTGCCCTCCTTCCCAAAAACCAGGCGGTGAGTTTTAGCGGGAGAATCGCAACGGCAGACTCGAAAATCCGCGAAGTATGCTGGAGGGGACCCGCCTCCCCGGGCTATCACCGGGCGCAACCTTGGCAAACCTTGCGATTAGCCTCTCGAGCGCGACGCGCGCTTCCAGGCGCGCCAATGGCGCTCCGAGGCAGTAGTGGATCCCGTATCCGAACGCCAAATGTTGTTTGAGGTCCCGGTCGAGGCTGAACTCATCCGGGTCTGCAAACTCACGAGGGTCGCGATTGGCTGCGGCGTAGGCGACCGCCACCCGGGATCCCGCCGGGATTTCCACGCCGTGAAGGTTCATGTCCGTGGTCGTGGAACGAAACAACATCTGCACAGGGCTATCGAAGCGCAGCGCTTCATCCACCGCCGCGGAAACTCGTGACGGATCGTCGCGAAGCGCCGCCCAGAGATCTGGCTTCTGGGCGAGGACCGCCAGGAGGTTGCTGAGGAGATTCGTCGTCGTCTCATTCCCGGCCACCAGGAGGAGGAGGCAGAAGCCGAGCATTTCGAGGTCTGTTAAGCGCTCCCCATCAACCTCCGCGAAAGTGATAGTGCTCACGAGGTCGTTCCGTGGGGCCTGCCTCCGCTCCGCGATTTCCGCAGCGAAGTACCGCATCATGTCGCCGATTTTCTGACGCGATTCTTCCGGGAGGCCACCGTCCGTGGCGCCGACCACTGCATCCGACCAGTCCTTAAACCGCTCAGTGTCCTCGGCCGAGATGCCAAGAAGTCGCGCAATCGCCGCAACCGGCACCGGCACCGTCAGGGAGTGCACTACATCGATGTCTCGCCCGGCCTCCCAGCTATCGAGAATGTCGTCGACCAAAGTCACGAGCCAGGGCTCTAGCGACTCCAGAACCCGAGGCGTGAAGGAGCGGTTCACCAGCGCTCTCAGCCGCGTATGGCGCGGTGGGTCGGACGTGATCATCGTCGTCATCATCGCTCCGGAGTTGCTTTGCAGGCCCGGGGAAATGCCCAGCGCGGAGGAAAATCTGCCGTGATCCTTCAGGACGTCGTAAACGTCCTTGAACCGGGTGAGCACGTACGTCCCAAAAGCCGGTTCGCGGTAAACCGGGCACTCTTCGCGAAGCGTCGCGTAAACGGGGTACGGGTCCTCCCTCGCGGCACTGCCGAAAATGCTGATTGGCTGCGTCTCGCGTTCGGTTGTCATCAAATTCCTGCCCGGAGCAGAAGTCGGCAGGTGAACAGCTGTCTGGGGCCGTCATCCCGGGGCATACCGGCAGCCACAAGCCACCTTTCCACCTTCACAACATCACCTGTAAACTGCCGAGACTCTACCGACCGACCGTTTGGTAGTCAATCGAGCCAGGAGACGACAGTGAAGGTTAGCCTCTTTTATCTGCCGGGCGTCGGAAGCCGGGAACAAGTCGAAGGTGGCCTCGCGGGGCTGCGCGGTGACCTCTATCAAGAGATGCTGAGCGAAGTCACTGCTCAGGCGCGCCTGGCCGACGAGCTGGGTTACGACTCAATCTCGTTCACCGAGCACCACTTCCACGTCGAGGGATTCGAACTCTCCAACAACCCCGTGCTCCTGGACCTCTACATCGCGATGCAGACGAAGCGCATCCGCGTTGGACAGCTCGGGATCGTCCTCCCCGCACAAAATCCTATCCGGGTGGCGGAGGACATTGCCATGCTCGACCACATGTCCGGTGGTCGAGCGAATGCCGGGTTTGCACGCGGCTACCAGCGCCGGTGGGTAGATACCATGGCCCAACAGTTGCATGGAATCCACGGTGCCCAACCGGGCCAGCATGATGCATTGGATCAGGCGAACCGTGAAGCGTACGAGGAGCATTTCCGAATCATCAAACGCGCGTGGA
>CALFYR010000433.1 GCA_937954195.1 uncultured Dehalococcoidia bacterium | reverse complement strand
AAGGCTGGGTGGGCGATGCCGCTGAACAATCAGCGGGTGGCGTATCTGGGTTCAGAGGGTTGGCCGGAAGTGCGGGCGCTGTTGCCGGAGTTGGTGCGTGCGAGCGGTGTGATGACGGTGGATCCAAGGATGCAGGATGCCTGTATCGCGGATTTGTTCGTTACTTGCGGGCGGGTGAAGAGCTTCTGTTTGATGAACGCCCCGCCGTATTATCACACCGATCACGATACGATTGACCGGATTGGAGAGAAGGGACTGCGCAACGCCGCGACGCTTCATGCCATGCTGCTGGCGAAGCTCGGATTGATCGCGCCATAAGGGCGTGCGGCGGGAAGGCTCTGTGCCAACCTTCCAGGCCGCACGCTGGGATTGGGTCGCTAGAAACAGGTTAAAGCCGATCTGCGCCTTTTCCAACAGGAGTTTTGTAAAGGATTGTTAAGGGCTTTAGCAATTCCTGGAGGGATAAATACGTACGGAAAAGGAGAGATTTAATGGCGGGGACGGTGGTGTCCATGCGGGCGGCGATTTGTGCGTAATCGAGGCCTTCGTATTTATGGAGGATGAGGGCCTGACGCTGGCGCGGGGGGAGGGAGTTGATGACTTCGCGGATCCGTTCGATGTGTTCGCGGTCGAGGAGTTTGCGCTCGGGTGTGGCGCTGGGTTCCTGGAGAAGGCGGAGGGAGTTAGGCTGGGCATCGAAACTGGTGGTATTGCGGTGTTGCTGTTGCGAGCGAAGCCAGTTGAGGGAGCGATTGAAGGCGATGCGGTAGATCCAGGTAGAGAAGGAGGCGGTGGGCTCATAGCGTCCGCGGGCCTGGTAGACGCGGAGGAAGACTTCCTGGGAGAGCTCTTCGGCCACGGCGGCGTCGCCGGTGATGCGGCGGATGAGACGCAGCACGTTCGTGCGGTGGCGCTTGTGGAGGAGTTCGAGGCTGTCGGTGTCCCCGTTTTTCAGGGATAGCATTAACTCGCGGTCGTCCAGTTCGATGGTCGGCATGGAAAAATGGCACACTCGATGCTGGGGGCCGGACGCGGCGAGAACCCCTAACGGCTTAAGGACGATTGTAGCAGGCTGCCGGTTTCACTTTTCTTTGCGGATGAGGAGCAAGCCGGGAGCTTTGCCGAAGGATTCGGGTTTGGTGAGCTTGCGGACAGCGCCGCCGGGGACTTCGAAGGATTGGCGGGTGCCGGTCCAGGTGTCGATCCACGCGGCGTCGCCGGTGCCTTCGAGTGCGTGGAGGTTGACGGTGACGGTGGGTTTTTCGGCGTAGACGGCGTAGGCCTCGCCGGGCAGGGCGAGACATGGGCCGTCGACGGCGAGGTGATTGGATGGGTTCATGCGCCAGTAGGGGAGAGGTTCGAGGGACTTGCGGAGAATTTCGAAGGCGGCGTAGCCGGGAGGTTCGGGGTCGATTTTGTTCACGTCCCAGGAGGTGTAGTGGTAGTAATAGACACCGTAGCCGCCGGCGAGGTAGATCCACCAGGCGCGCTTGAGTTGTTCCTGCCAATCGTCTTCGCGGCGGTAGGTGGGAAGTTTCGGGCCGACGCCGCGTTCGTAGCCGAATTCGGAGTTGATGACGGGGCGGGGGCGCATGGCGCGGTCGAAGGCGATCATGCCGGCGAAATCGGAGTGCTGTTGGTCGGTGCGGAAATCGAGG
>CALFYR010000432.1 GCA_937954195.1 uncultured Dehalococcoidia bacterium | reverse complement strand
CCGGCTCCTATGCCCGCGCCCGTGTCCCCACCGACAAGAATGAGCGCATCATGGTCGTCCCGGCGCGCGCCGTCAACTACGTGCTCGGTTCCAACAAAGCCTACGTCATCAATCAGGAAATCATCGAGGCCCGCGAAGTGAAGGTCGGCGACCGATTCGATGGCGCAATCGAAATCCTCGAAGGATTGCAGGAAGGCGAGCAGGTGGCCACCGGACCCCTGGCTCGGCTCGATACCGGCATTCACGTCAAAGTCACCGGACGCGACGAGGGCGACCCCCCTCCCGCCGACCGCAAGGCCTCCGAATGAAGAAACTGCTTCCCCTGCTGCTCTCCTTTGCCCTCGCCGCACCGGCCGCGATGCGCATCCTGGTGACGGTGGTGGAGCAGAAAACCGGCCGCCCCGTGGAGAACCTCAAGGCCGAAGACTTTACCGTCCTCGAAGACAAGCTGCCGCGCCGCGTCGAGGCCGCCGAATTCTCCCGCAAGCCCATCGACGTCATGCTGATGGTCGACACCAGCCTCGTCGGCGGCATGGTCCAGCCGGTCGCCTCCAGCCTCATCGCCGAACTGAAGGACAAAGAGCAGATGGCCGTCGTCAGCTTCGATTCCAGCGCGGAGATGATTCAGGACTTCACCTCCAGCAAGCAATTGCTCGAAGCCTCGCTCGCCAAGGTTCGCTACGGGAATTCGCCGAAAGTACTGGATGGTCTGTTCGCGGCCATGGACGGCGGCTTCGATCATTCCATCTTCCGGCGCGTCATTCTGCTAGTGACCACGGGCATCGAAGGCCCTAGCCGCCTCCACGAGCGCGAGATCGTGCGTCTCGCCCGCAAGAACGGCGTTTCCATCTATCCCGTGTATGCCTCCGGCTCCGGACGTTCGCTGTTTGAAACGCTGGCCCGCGGCACCGGCGGCGCGTCGTTCCTGCTGCGCGACCTGCAGCGCACGGCCGCGGGCAGTTCCATTGCTTCGCGCATCTACGATGTGGTGCGCGGCAACTACACGTTAACCATCACCGGAAACCTGGGGCTCGGCGAAAAGGT
>CALFYR010000431.1 GCA_937954195.1 uncultured Dehalococcoidia bacterium | reverse complement strand
CTCGCGGACGTGGGCCGCGGCTTCTTCCGGCGAATCCGTGACGACGAGGCGGTCCATGTCCTCTGGATCGATTGTGCCCATGGCGATGAGACGCTCTCGCATGAAGTCGATCAACGGTTCCCAGAAATCCACACCCACGAGGATGCAGGGGTAGTTGCGGATCTTCCCCGTCTGGATGAGGGTCGCGATCTCGAACAGCTCGTCCATGGTTCCAAAACCGCCGGGCATGGCGATGAACGCGTAGGAGTACTTTGCGAGCATCACCTTGCGAACGAAGAAGTAGCGGAATTCCATGAACGTATCGAGGTAGGGGTTCGGCGCCTGTTCGTGCGGCAAGACGATGTTCACGCCGACAGAGTGACCTTCAACGTCTCGCGCTCCCCGGTTGGCGGCTTCCATCAAGCCCGGGCCGCCCCCGGTCATCACGGTAAATCCTTCGCGCGCGACTGCCGCGCCGACTTCGCGCGCGAGGTGGTAGTAGGGGTGTTCTTCGGTGAAGCGGGCCGAGCCGAAGATGGTGACGCACGGGCCGACGAAGTGCAGCTTGCGGAAGCCGCGGATGAACTCCCAGGAGATGCGGATGACGCGGAGGAACTCGGAACCGCGGTCCTGCGGGCCCTCAAGGAACTTGCGCTCGTCAGCACGTGTGGGCTTCTTGCCCCATTTGTGACGCGAGGGCGCATCGGCGGGCAGAGACGGGAGTCGGTGTGGATCGTGGCCGTGCTGAGTGTTGGTCATGGGCAGGATCGGAGTCTACCCTTCGGTGCGCTGCCGGGCAGGTCAGAGGTAGATTGCGGTGGAATTGCGGGCGTTCCCCTACTTTGGCGGAGGTTGGGGAGGGTCGATGTTTGCAAGTGACATGACCGCAGACCGCGACGACACAAAGACAGCGACCGTACACATCGTGCCCAAGGGGCGGATGTGGCGCGTGGTGCGGAGCGAAGCCGGAGACGAGCAGGGTTCGACCCATGAAGACCTTGGCGGCGCGCTGGACGAGGCGACCAGGGGACCTGTGCTCGTGCACGTGGTGGTGCATCCGCGGGATGCGGCAAGCGACGCGGCTTAGAAGACGAGCCCACCCGGCGGCGCGAAAGGGCGCGCACCGGCAGGGGCCTCACGCGTAACCCATCGTTCCAGGTCAACAGGATCGAAGCTTCCGATCGCGTCGTATTCGCCGGGATCGAAGCGGAACGGGGTACGGACGTCGTCGTGCCGCGGGAGTTCGGTGAGTTCGGCCCGGTAGACGATGGCCAATTCCCAACCCTCACCTTCGAACGGGAAAGACATCACGTCGACCAACGTTAGGTCGGAGAGCGCGCCACCGCACCAGTCATCGGCGAGCGCTGCAGCGGCCTCATATGGGTTCCCACCAAATTCGAGGACATCCCATGGGAGCCAGCGGCCGCGCGCGGCCCGAGCGGAGACATCGAACACCACGAGTCCACCTTGATAGACGGGAACCAGGTAGACGGCAACGTGCGCGCCGCCCCGGACGAAGGTGTCAGCGGGCTGGCCGAAGTAGGCGGACCGTACCATGGCCCGAGGCTACGCCCGGCGCGTGAAACGTGAAAGCTAAACGAGCGCGGTGAACTCCGCATCGGACTTGAAGGGGCCCACGACAGCCATCACCGCGTTCTCCGGAGCGAGCACCTGGCGCGCGACACGCATCAGGTGGTCGGGGGTCACCTCGTCGATGCAGGCAACGACTTCGTCCACCGTGAGGATCTGGCCGAGAAGGAGTTCCTGTGACCCGAGCCAGCCAGCGACAGAGCGAGTGTCTTCCATCCGCAACTGAATGCGGCCTTTGGCCATCTGTTTCGCTTTCTCGAATTCGACGGCGGGGACGCCCTGGAGGACCTTCGCAATTTCCGCCAGCGTGACCTCGATGGTCGTTCGGGCGTTCGTGGGATCGCAACCGGCGTATACGGTGAACGACCCCGTATCGCGGAATTCGCTGGGATAGGAGTGGATGTCGTAGACGAGCGCGCGCTCCTCCCGGAGTTCCAGGAAGAGGCGGCTCGACATGCCTTCGCCGAGGACGGTCGATAGCAGGTCGACGGCGAACCGGTCCGGGTGGTTCAACGGGACCGAGGGGTAGGCGAGGCAGATGTGGGCCTGTTCCGTGGCCTTATCGCGGACGGCGACGCGTGGGACGCTGGCTCGGGGACCGGCGGGGAACCAGGGGCCGGGAGCCGCCGCCGGCATATCGCCGAGGAACCGCTCGGCGGTCTCCACGACTGCCTCGTGCTGAACATTCCCGGCCACCACGAGGACCAGGTTTTCCGGCACGTACTGTGCCCGGAAGTATCGATTGATGGAGGTAAGGGGCGTGGATTCGACGGTTTCGGGGGTGCCGCCGACGTTGCGGCCGATGGGCTGGCCGGGCCAGAGCGTCTCATCGATCAGGATGGCCGCGAGTTCGGCGGGGCTATCCTCTACTCCCGCGAGTTCTTCGAGGATGACGGCGCGTTCCTTTTCAAGTTCGGCCGGGTCCATGATCGGAGCGCGAACCATGTCGGCGAGGATGTCGATGGTCTCGGCGGCGGCGGTGTGTGGAACCTTCGCGTAATAGACGGTGACCTCGCGGTCGGTGGCTGCGTTGTGCATGCCGCCGACCGATTCGATGGCTTCCGAGATGTCGCGGGCGGTTGGACGCCGAGACGCGCCCTTGAAGAGCATGTGTTCCAGGAAGTGCGAAAGACCGGCTTCGTCGTCGGGTTCGTAGCGGCTGCCCGCGCCGACATAGACGCTGACCGTGGCGGAACGCGTGTGTGGGAGTTCTCCGGTAACCACACGGAGGCCATTGGGAAGGGTGGTTCGTTTGTACATAGAGGGGTGGGCGCCCGGGAACCATGATACCGGCAGGGCAGGCGCCCGGGGAAATTTGGATCCGGCGGAGCACTTGTGATGCGGCGCACATCTGTGCTAATGTGCTAATGTGCGAGGAGGGTTGGCCAGATGAGTGCGCGAATGACGATCGTGCTGGACGACGAGGACCTCTATCGCCGGCTCAAAATTAAGGCGGCGGAAGACGGCGTGCCCATGAAAGATCTGATCGAGCGAGGAATCAGACTGATCGTGGGAGAGCCTGGCCGTGGTGACACGGAGGGCCGAGCGTTCGACTGGGCGGCCTATGATGCGATGCTCGAGCGGATCGACCAGGCTGACGCGGCTGCCGGTTCCGGATTGGACGCCCTTCCCGAGGACCTCTCGGACATCAAGAAACATCTCTATCGCAAGCAGGACGGCCGCGCACTACGGGTCGCCGAAGATCGCGCGGAGTACAACGCCAAGTAGAATCCGGCACCGATGCGAGTCTTCATGGATGCGAGCGCACTGGTGCCGCTGGTCCACCGGCGAGACCAGTGGCATGCGGCTGTCGTGCGGCACATGCGCGCACTCCAGGCGGCTGGGACATTCGAACTCTTGACGACGAACTGGACGCTGTACGAGGCCCTTGCGGTGCTCAAGAGGGCGGGGCACCACCGTTGCGTTGAGCTCTCCCGGTTCGCGGAAGCGTCCATCAATGTCTGTAAAGTGGATGTGAATGTGGAACGCGAGGCTCTCGACCGTTTCCTTGGATGGAGTGACAAGAGTGCGTCGGTAGTAGACCACGCCAATCTGCTGATAGCCGTTGGACAGCGTTGCGGCGCATTGATGACCTTCGATGCCGACTTCGATGGGATCGCAGCTGGAACGCCGATGCGACTCTTGCGGTGAGCCGCCGCTTAGAACATCCGTGCGGTATACTCGGCCGATGACCGAAGAGCGCCTCGTCGCGGCCGGGCTCATCACCGATGACGCCGAACTGGAGCGGTCGCTTCGCCCGCGCAAGCTCGAGGACTTTCCCGGCCAGCCCCGCATCAAACAGAACCTGGCCATCGCGATTGAGGCCGCGCGGCAGCGGGAAGACGCGCTCGATCACCTGCTGCTCTATGGCCCACCGGGCCTTGGCAAGACAACGCTCGCGAACATCGTCGCGAACGAGATGGGCGTGGCGATCCGGACGACAAGCGGCCCGGCGATCGAACGGCCTGGCGACCTCGCCGCAATTCTGACCAACCTCAAAGAACACGACATCCTGTTCATCGATGAGGTGCACCGGCTATCCCGGTCGGTGGAGGAGATCCTCTACCCGGCGATGGAGGACTTCGCCCTGGACCTTGTGATTGGCAAGGGTCCGGGGGCGCGCTCAGTCCGCCTTCAGATGCCGAAGTTCACGCTCGTTGGGGCGACGACGCGGTACGCGATGGTGAGCGCGCCGATGCGCGACCGGTTCGGTTCGGTGTTCCGGCTGGAGTTCTATGACGCGGACACGCTGGCCCAGATCGTGCGGCGTTCGGCGAGCATCCTCGGCGTGGCGATCCCGGACGACGCAGCCATGGAGATTGCCGCACGGTCGCGCGGGACGCCACGCATCGCGAACAGGCTCCTGAGGCGCGTGCGCGACTACGCGGAGGTGCGGAACGACGGCCGGATTACCCTGGAAGCGACCCGCGCGGCACTCGCGATGCTTGATGTGGATGACCTGGGGCTGGACGATGCCGACCGCGCCGTCTTGCGCTGCATCATCGAGAAGTTCAATGGCGGCCCTGTCGGCCTGGAGACCATCGCGGCGGCGATTTCCGAAGAGTCGGACACGATCATGGACGTGTACGAGCCATTCCTGCTCCAGTGCGGATTCCTGAACCGAACGCCAAGGGGTCGCGTGGCGACGGCTGCGGCGTACCGCCACCTGGGCCTCGAGCCCCCGCGCTCAGTCGATGCCCAGCCCAGCCTCTGGCAGGCGGAGGATGGTGCATGACAAGACGGAACATTACGTCGGGCCGCCCGTGGGAGCCGGTCGTTGGCTATTCGCGCGCGGTGCGGGTTGGGAACACCGTTGCCGTCGCCGGTACCGTAGCAACCGAACCAGATGGGACGCCGTTCGCACCCGGCGACGCTGCTGCGCAAACTCGCCGTTGCATTGAAATCATCCAGCAGGCGCTTGAAGAGGCCGGGGCCTCCCTGCGCGATGTCGTCCGAACGCGAATGTTCGTGACGGACATCTCCCGCTGGGAGGAATTCGGGCGCGCGCACGGCGAGTTCTTTGGTGAGATCCGTCCCGCCACGAGCATGATTGGCGTCGCGGCGCTCATCGACCCGGCTCACCTGGTCGAGATTGAGGTCGACGCGATCGTTCAGGAAGACTGATCGAGGAAGCCCCGGAGCGTTTCGCGTAAGGCGGCGAGTTCGAACGGCTTCTGCACGAACCCGGAGCGGGGATCCGCGCCGACTTCGGCCATCGTGTCCTGCTCGCTGTAGCCACTCATCATGATCAGTGCGACGCCGGGGTTGAGCTCGCGAATGCGCCGCAGCGTCTCGATCCCGTTCATTCGGGGCATGGTCATGTCGATCAGGGCGGCCACAACGCGGTCCCTGTTCTCGGCATATCGTTCGAGGCCCTCGACTCCATCACCAGCCTCAATGACATCGAACCCGAACGCGCGGAGGGCGCGCGCGGTGACGGCCCGGACGGTGGGCTCGTCGTCAATCACCAGAACCGTCCCCGAGCCCCGCCAGGCAGCCTGTGGGGGACCGGCATCCACAGGGGTTGCGGCGGTGCTGGCAGCCGGGAGAAGCAAGGTAAACGTGGTGCCGAGGCCCTCTTCGCTTTCGACCTTGATGGCGCCTCGATGCCCGCGCATGATGCCCAGCACCGCCGCCAGTCCGAGACCCCGGCCCGTGAACTTCGTGGTGAAGAACGGGTCGAAGATGCGGCTTACGGTCTCGGGGCTCATTCCGGCTCCCGTGTCCCGCACTTCGATAGAGATGTAGGAGCCGGCGGGCAGGTCGGGCGCGAGATACGTCTCACGAAGCAGTTCAGAGGTCGCATTAACGACGGACGTCGAGATGGCAATCGTGCCTTCGCGGTCGCCTATGGCGTCGGATGCATTGACGACGAGGTTCATGATGACCTGGCGGAGCTGCGTGGCATCACCTTCAACGACCGGCAGGGCCGGATACAGGTGGAAGGCGAGGCTGGCGCCAGGCGCCGTGCTCACGCGGAGGAGGTGAGCCATCTCCTCGACGAGTTCGTTCATGTTCACACTCTGGATGACGAACTTGCCCTTGCCCGAGTAGGCGAGCATCTGGCGAGCGAGTTCGGCCGCGCGCTGACCGGCTGTTTCGATGGCTTCTATGGTCTCGCGGGCAGGTGAAGCCGGGGAGAGTTCGGCCAGGGCGAGCCCGGCGTTGCCCAGGATGCCCACCAGCAGGTTGTTGAAGTCGTGGGCGATTCCTCCCGCGAGGACCGCCAGCGATTCGAGCTTCTGCGCCTGGCGAAGCGTTTCCTCCGTTTGCTTCCGGTCGGACACGTCGCGAATCCCGATCGCAACGCCACGCACTTCGCCGTTCTCAAGCTTCACCGGCGCGAACGAGAACTCCCACCACGCGGTCGGCTGGCCGGGCGGTCGGACCTCCTGCTCGAAGGTGAAGGTTCGGCCGGCGATGGTCCGGCTGGTCGTGTTCAGGAACGCCTCGCGGTCGTGCTCAAGCACCCAGTCAATGGCGCGGTCGCCGGCGGCCAGTTGGCCCCCATGCACCGACTGCAGGAGATGAGCGGCCGCCTGGTTGAAGGAGAGCACGCGCAACTCGCGATCGATGAGGATGATGCCTTCGGCTGCACTGGCGAACGTGGCGTCGAGGTCGGCGGCTTTTTCGCGCAGGGCGTTCTCAGCGCGTACGCGTTCGGTGACGTCCACCGCGACGCTCGCCGTGCCGACGATGTTGCCGTCGAGGTCCCGGACCGGGAATCCGGAGATTTCCACATCGATGAGGGAGCCGTCCTTGCGGCGTCGGCGGGCATTTGCACGATGAAAGGTCTCGCCGGACCGAATGCGTTCCCACGAAGCGAGAACATTTTGCAGATTGTCTTCCAGGTACAGGACCGAGATGGGTTGCCCGACAAGCTCTTCCCGGCTGTATCCATACATTCGGACGGCGGCGTCGTTGCAGAACGTGATGGCGCCGTCCATATCGGCGCTGATGACGGCGTCGCTGGTGGATTCGATGATGTTGCCCAGCCGGAAGATCGCTTCCTGGGCTGCGCGTCGTTCACGTTCGTGCCTGCGGCGCTCGGTGATGTCGCGGCCGGCCGTGACGATGCGGTAGCAGAAGCCGTTCTCGTCGAAGATGGGAGTGAGGGTTACAGCCAGGCAGACATCGACGTGGTTCCACCTGGTTTCGAACTCAAATTCGACGGATGCATGAGATTCAATCGCCTTCTTGAGCTGCGACCGCAGCTCGGCGGCCATGTCGGCGGAGACCATCTGGTCCAGCGTTCGGCCATGAAGGTCTGAGTCCGAGAGCCCAACGAGCGCTCCATAGCCATCGTTGACGGAGACAATCCGGAAGTGTTCGCCGGGGCGCCGCTCCATGATGAAGACGGCATCGGTGGTCGATTCCACGACGGCGCGATAGTTTGCATCGAGTTCGCGCTGGGCGGCCTCCAGCCGCCGGCGTTCGGTGATCTCGCGCGTGCTTCCAATGAGGCGATAGCAGCGGCCAGCCTCATCGAACAGCGGATTGAGCGTGACGATCGAATACCGGGGTGTTTCGCCGGGAACCAGTTCTTCGTACGTGATCGGGCCGGCGTGGGCGATGGCCTCTTCGTACCGGGCAAGCGCGCGCTCCAGCACCGCTCCGCGCAGAAGTTTCACCACCGGCCGGCCGATGACCCGGGCGGGATCCAGGGCCGTGAATTCGGCGAAAGCCGGGTTCATCATCCCTAAGGTGAAGCGTTCCGGCCCATCGAACGGGGCAACATCAATGGCGAAGAGCCCGTCGGAGGTGTTTTCCATGACGGTCCGATAGTCGGCGTCCAGGCGGCGGCGTTCCGCCTCAATCCGATTGCGGTCGGTAACGTCGGTGGCGACGCCGATCGCGCCCACGATCCTGCCCTGGGTGTCACGGCGAGGCGCGAGGCGGATTTCCCAGTCCACCCCGTATTCGGTGATCTCGTCCCAGGCGACCTCACCGGCCAGCGCGTGGTCGAGCAGGCGGCGCCGCTCTTCAACATGGCCGTACCCATCGAACCAGGACTTGCCGAGGAGCTCGGAGGCGCGCGACTTCTCGGCGTGGGTGCCTTCGAGGGAGGTGAGCCGGCCTTCGAGGTCCAGCCCGAAGAGGAGGATGGGGGCGTGGTCGACGAGGGCGTGGAGCGACTGCTCGGCTTCGCGGCGGGCGCGTTCGGCGCGCTTGCGGGCGGTGATATCGCGGCTGGTGAGGACAACGCCGGTTACTTCGCCGGCCTCGCTGCGCACGGGGTTGAAGTCGAACTCCATGTACACCGGATTGCGGTCGGCATCGAGGGTGCGCGATTCGATGCGGACCGGTGTGCCCCGCATGGCGGAGGCATGGTTCGCCTGGAAGCCTTGCCAGTTTTCCGGGATGACGTAGAGCTGCATCGAGTCACCCGGCTGCGGATCCCGGCCGAACAGCTTGCGCGCACGTTCGTGGGCGACCCGGTTCGCGACGACGAACCGGAGGTCGGCATCCATGAGCCAGATGGCCTCGATGGTGCTTTCGAAGATTGCGGTGAGCATGCGCTCGCGTTCGGCCAACGCCACTTCCGCGGCGTGCTGGGCCGAGACATCGCGCAGGATCGTCGCGGTCCCCATGACCGAGCCATCGAAGTCCCGCAGCGCGTAGGACGAAAGCTGGACGGGGACGGCGAGCCCGTCGCGGCGGATGCGGACCGTGCGATCCGTCACCGTGTCTCCGCGGCGAGCCCGTGCTAGCAGTTCGCGGAAATGATCCCGCCCGGCAGGAGGCACGATGAGGAATCCGTCGGTGCCGACAATCTCATCGGCCGAGTACCCGAACAGGTTCTCGGCGCCCTGGTTCCAGGTAACAACGCGGTCCTGGTTGTCGCGGCTGATGATGGCGTCGTGTGCGGATTCGACAATATGGGCAAGCTGCGAACGTTCCGAGGCGAGGGTGGCCAGTTCATCTTCCTGGCGTTTTCGTTCCGTGAGGTCGAGGCACACCGCGACAACCGCGACCAGCCGGCCGGAGGCATCGTTGACCGGAGTATTGGTCACGAACGCAATGAACCGTGAGCCATCGGCCTTCTGCAGTTCGAATTCCTGTTCGACGCTGCGGCCGCTCAGCAGTTCGCCAAAGTCCGCCGCGGAACGCCGCCAGTGTTCACGGGGGACCAGGAGTTCGAGGACGTTCTGTCCGAGGGCCTGTTCGCTTGGGAGGCCGAACAGCCGTTCGGCCCCGCGGTTCCAGTAGATGATCCGGCCTTCGCGGTCTCCAGCGTAGGCGGCGGCGTTGGCCATTTCGAGGAGCTGGGCCCGGAACGCGACTTCCGCCTCAAGCTGACGCCGATGGGTGAGGTCCCGGGCGATGCCTTCGATGGCGGCGACACGGCCATCATCGTGGAGGAGGCGGCTGCTGATCTCGATGGGCACGCGCCGGCCATCCGCACGGACGATATCCACCTCAAACATGCTGGATTGTGCCTCGTTGAGTAGCTTCGCGCGGATGTTCGCCTGAACGATCTCCAGGTGTTCGGGGACAACGAGGTTGCTGAGGTGCATGCCGATGAGTTGCGAACGCGGATAGCCCGTGAGTTCTTCAGCTTCGGCATTGGCGGAGAGGAAGAAGCCGTCGAGGCTCACGGTGTAGATGGTGTCGTTGGCATTCTCGAGCAGGACAGAATCACCGGCGGAGGTCGCCGAGCGCTGGGCCACCGCACGCCTTGTGACAATTTCGCGAGCGGTGACGACGCCGAGCAGGTCGGACGCGCCGGCTGCCAGGAGCTCGTCCGGATCCTGTCGTGGGCCCGGATGTGCCACCACTCGGGCGGCAAGCCGGCGGGCTTTGCAGTGGCCGGCCAACAGGCGAACATCGCGGGCGGTTCCATTCGGCAGCACAACGAGAACCGAACCGGCGGAATCAAGCGCTGCGGCCAAATCCGCGACGGACTGGAAGACACGCACGGGGACAGCCTGCGCGGCGAGATCCGCGACGAGCGGCCCGGCGGGGGTGCCAGGTTCTTCCAGGAGGTAGACGTTCACCAGAGTGCGCCCCGCAAAACACGAATTCGACGACGTGTTCAAATCGATGGTACGCGCGCGGTTGGCCGCATCCTCTAGGCGGAAACCCTGATCTCGGCGGGCGAGATTCGCCGACCTTATCCGTTGCCCATGTAGATCCCCTTCTTGATCTTGCGGCGGCGAGGAACCCCGCCGGCGTAGAAGGGGTATGGGACAACATTCACGTGGCGCCGATCGGCAAGAAGAGAGGTGAGGCGCTTGAGGCTCTGGTTGACCAATGGGCGGTGGTACCAGCGGCGGACTTCGAGCAGCGGCACCATGACGGTTACTTCGTGCGGCGGCCGCTTCAGCACATCATCGATGTAGCGGGCGATGGGGTCGGCGACCGTCCGGAAGGGGGAATCGATGACGACGAGCGGCACGGCCGGGAACTGACGCTGCCAGCGGCCCTCGAACCCGTCGGGATCGGCGGGGTTCACCCGGACGTGTACGGCAGTGACATCGCGCGAGCGTTCGCATGCGGCGCCGAGGGTCATGACGCCCGCGAGGTTAATCTCCTCGACCGGCACGAGGATGGGCACGCGCGACTCGCCCTTGGGCGTTAGGTCCAATTGGGCTTCGGGCGCGACGTGAAGCACTCGCCGGAGCGCCTGGTAGAAGCCGCCAACCCTCCACAGCCAGACCGTGATGACGGGGATGACGATGGCGACGATCCACGCGCCATCGACGAACTTCGTGACCAGGATGATGGCTGCCGCGGCGCCGGTGACGATAGCGCCGATGCCGTTGACGACGGCACGGCGGCGCCAACCCTCGTAGCGCCGGCGGTTCCAGCGCCAAACCAATCCAAGCTGCGCGATGGTGAAGCAGAGGAATGCGCCAACGGCGTAGAGCGGGACGAGGTTGGTAGTGGAAGCGCTGAATACGACGACCAGCGCGAGCGAAATGACGCCCAACGCCGTGATGCCGTAGGTGTACACCAGCCGGTTTCCGCGCTGGTAGAAGACGCGCGGAAGGAAGCCATCGGTTGCCAGCATGGCCGTGAGCCGCGGGAAGCCATTGAACGCAGAGTGAGCGGCGACGAGCAGGATGCCGGCGGTGAGCGCCTGGAGGAGGTAATAGAGCGCGTTCTCGCCGAGGACCTCTTTCCCGAGGAGCGAGAGCAGCGTCTCTTCGTCGCCTTCGAGGTAGACGAGGCCATAGTGACGCGCGAGGAGCGTGGTGCCGAGGAAGAGCGCGGCCAGGATGACGCCCATGAGCACCAGCGTGGAGATGGCATTGCGCGGCGCCGGGTCCCGGAACGAGGCGCTGCTGTTGGAAATCGTTTCGACACCCGTGAGCGCGGCGGCGCCGGTAGAGAAGGCACGAAGGACGAGGAACCACATGAGCACCGAACCGGATTCTTCGAGCGGCCGGCGCGGTTCGCCAGCTTCGAACACTCCCGGACCGTCGCCGGTCGCGACCTGAATGATTCCCGCGACGATCGTTCCCCCGAGGAGCAGGACGAAGCCGTATACGGGTATCGCGAACACCACGCCGGACTCCCGGAGACCCCGCAGGTTTGCCAGGGCCAGGAGCGCGACAACCGCGGCGGCGATGGGGACCCGCACCTCGTACAGATCGGGGGCAGCGGACGTGATTGCTGCAACCGCGGCCGAGACGGCCACCGCGACTGTCAGTGCGTAATCAACCAGCAGGGCGGACGCGGCAACCACCGCGGCTTTGCGGCCGATATTGTCCAGGGCAACGCGGTAACCGCCGCCGCCTTCCGGGTACGCCCGGATGAGCTGCGAATACGAACTGATGACGACCGCCAGCAGCGCCACGATACAAACGGCGATCGGAAGGCTAAGGTCGATTGCCCCCGAGCCGGCGATGGCGAGGATGAGGATGATCTCCTGGGTGGCGTAGGCGGTGGACGAGATCGCATCCGAGGCGAACGTGGGCAGGGCGAGACGCTTGCTGAGCCGCACATCCTGGAGCCGCGCCGTGGAAACCGATGCACCGATGAGGCGGTCTTTGGCGTCGAGAAGATAGCGCGACCAGCCGGAGCGTTGCTCGGCGAACTCCGTAGCTTCGAAGTGACCTTCTTGCGTCTCGACGATCCCGGCTCGCGGAAGTTCTACGCGGTAGCGGGTCACGCGGCCGTGTTTATCGGTGGCGGGGGTGTACTGAGGGCCGCTGCCGGGGGCAGGCATGGCGGCTAGCGTACGACTCCTGTTGAGCTAGCGTCACTTCCCGGTCCGGACGAATGGCGGATGGCAAACGGCCGCATGCCCGTTGAGAACCTCGCGGGCCTGTTTAGCATGGGAGACATGGGAGCACCCTGGCATACCCAACCCGCCGACGAAATCGCGGGGGCGCTTCAAACGGGCCCTCGCGGACTCAGCGACGCTGAGGTTGAGCGCCGACTGGCCGAGCACGGGCCAAACGTCATCGAGACGGAAGAGCTCTCCTCGTGGGCGGCTGTACTCATTCGGCAGATCCGTTCGCCCGTGATCTACATCCTCCTGATCTGCGCGGTGATCACGGTCGGACTCGG
>CALFYR010000430.1 GCA_937954195.1 uncultured Dehalococcoidia bacterium | reverse complement strand
CCAATGGTGGCCGGGTTCGCCATCGGCGGCATTTTCCTGGCATGGGGAGTAATGGCGGTGATGGTGCCGCAGATCGCGCTGTTCGGGCTTGTGCCCGCGGCGATTGGCTCATACCTGGCGTATCAGAACCTGCGCGCGTTCTAGACGATTGCCCACATCGCCACGATGAACCCGGTAGTTACCGCGGCAACGACGCCTATGGTGGCGAGGTCGCGCTTCACGTGGCTGTAGTCGCGGGTGACGTGGTGTTCGCGATGGTGGCCCGGGGTGGCGGCCGTGGCGCGGCGCAGGGTTCGGGCGGGCGCCTGTCCGTCTTCACCAGTTGCCGCAACGGGGCGCGGCAGGGAGGCGGCGGGCGTATTCACGCGGCGGCGGCGGGGACGTGGCTGACGTGCGGTCATTAGGCTCATGCTAACGCGGGGCGGTTGAAGACTCCAGCGAGGTTAGCTCGCCTCTTTGACCGCGATGTCGATGGTGAATTCACCGAAGCTCACGACGAGCGGGACCACCAGGCGGGTCAGGTTCAGCGTGGCGATGGAGCTGCCCTTGCCGAGCAGGAGCACCGGAGGCGACATGTCGCTCGGGTAGCCGTTCCGTTCGAGGCCGATGCCGGCCTGGCCGGTAATCATGTTTGCGAGTTCGCCGATGGCGCTCTGGGCGAGGGCGTCCAGTTCGGTAACGGTTTCGCCAATCATTCGGGAGGCGAAGCCGCAGGCAGTCTCCTGGGTCATCGAATAGATCACGAGGCCGGCCACGCCACCGGTGATGGCGATGAGAGCGCTCACTTCGTTGCTGGTCTGGGGCGAGCGGACGCGGTGGAGCTGACCGCGGGCGACCGGTTCCTTGCATTCCTGCTGGATGACGCGGGCAGCCGCTTCGACGAAGGGGCTAATCAGTTCCAGGCGGGCCTTTTCCGGGGCCTGGGCGGCAGCCTGCGCGGCTTCGGCGACCGTAATCTTGGCAAGCATCTTCGTCCTCCAGCGAGCGAAACCGGCGCTCGACAAACGTCAACAAACAGAAGTTGGGCCTAGCTCACCTGGAGCGTTCGCCCGAGATCGCTGGCATAGGCGCCGAAGTCATCGATATCCCGAGCGGTGATGGTGACCGTGCCGGGGAGCACGCCCAATTCGTTGAAGCGAAGGGCAATCTCCCAACGCGCCCAGGTCTTGAGCAGGGTGGTGCGTTCGACCGGTTGGAACCGGGCGCGCGCCATCTGTTGGACAATCTTGCGATGCGCGTCCTGGGAAATCAGGACGGTCACGCTGGACATTCCCGCGCGGCCCCCATCGACCTTGAACACGAGCCGGTGGAAACCAGTGCCACCGTTCATGATCTCGGAGGACATGAGCACAGCGCGGATAGGCGTGGTACTACTCACCGTTCCCCATCCTCAAATGGCCTCACCCAACCATCATCGTCAACGATGCCTGAAACCTGTAGCGCCATTTTTCGGCCATGTGTACCCGCGAAACCAGCGAACCGCTCGCAGTTGCCTACATAGAGGCGGAGCGGGTCGGCGACCTTGTGTTCGAGCACGATCACGTCCCCGGGCACGAGATCGGCGAGGTCCGTCGCTTCGACCTTCGCCTCGCCAAGTACGGCCCGGAGAAGGACGTTGGCCGGCATCAACTGGTCGTTCTGGACCTTCGACTCTTCGTTCACGTTCCGCGAAGGGCGGTTATCGAAGAGGCTTTGGCCGGTGAGCTTGGGCAGGACCTGTTCCAGGATCGTCAGC
>CALFYR010000429.1 GCA_937954195.1 uncultured Dehalococcoidia bacterium | reverse complement strand
GCACCACCAGCGCGCCATGTTCGTGGGCCCGTTCCACGAACGGCCGCACATCAACCAGCTCCGCCGTCCGGAACAACACATGCGAGAGCACCACCAGCAGCGTTCGCGGCGTTATGGCCGCCAGCACCTGCTCGCCGGGGAACACGAGCGGGTCGGTCCCGACCCGGACGATCTCCGCCCCGAGCTTGCGTTGCCCATCCAGCAGGTACTCCACCGTCGGGAATTCGCCCGCGCAATGGACAATCTGGTTCCGGGGCGCCTCGTACTCGAGGCAGGAGAGGATCGCTTGAAGCCCGTTCGTGACGTTCTGTGTCATCGTCATCGAACCGCGCGGCGCCTTGATGATGTCCTCGAGAATAGCCGCGGTGTTCGCAACTTCCGGCAGCCATGTGTCCCACGCCACCACGCCCTCTGTGGCCCAAAGCTCCGTGTACTCGCGCAGCGAATCGTTCACGCTCGCCGGCATCGCACCGAGCGAGTTGTTAATCAGGTAGACCTTCCGGTCGAGGATAGGGAACTTCGCGCGCCAGGAAAGCAAATCGGGCATGCCCGAAAGCATGCCCGACCAAGAGTTACGCGAAAGGTGCGGCGTTTACTTCGGCAGGCCGACCAGGATCTCGCCGTTTTCGACCTTCACCGGATAGGTCTGCATGTCCTCGGCATCGAGGCTCGGACGGCTCACCTTTGGGACGGGGAACGCCTGGTACGGCATGGGAATGAAGCGAATCAGCTTCCAGACCTTGGATTGGAGGCGACCGAGCAGCGGATGGTCGTTGTTGAACTGGCTGCTAAACGGCTGCCGCACCACTTTCCCGCTCGAAACCTCGAACCGGGCGCCATGGAATGGACACATCACGCAGTTGTCCTGCAACGGCATCGGCTTCACAGGAGAGCCCGGTAGGCCGCCAAGAGGAAGCCGTGCGTGTGAACACAGCCCGGCCATCGCGAACACTTCCTCGCCCTTGCGGACGATGAGGACGCGCTGGGCCCGGAGCCGCACTTCCTTCGGCATGCCATCGGTGTAGTCGCGCAGCTGGCCAGCTTTCGCCCAGCGCGTGAACGCCGCGTGCGCCTTGATGTCCTTCGCTTTTACCGGCACCGGGGCATCCAGCCCGAGCAGCGGAGCAACCACAACCTGCATCAGGCCGCCCGAAACAAGGCCGAGCACCAGCAGCACAATGCCGCCAAGGGTGTTGTCCGAGCTTGTCGTCGGGTCGCCGGGGAAGAACAGGAGGATGATCCCACCGGCAATCAAACCGATGCTTGCCAATCCCCACGTACCAAGGATCGACACACCAAGAACCGCGAGCGCAGGTGACACGGGCGAACCTCCCGGATGCGGATACTACCGTGATTGTGCGGAAATGCGCAAAGTTCTCAACCCTCCTGCAAGGGCAGCCCGGTCACGCGCCCGAATGATGCTCGGAGAGGCCCTCGAGCAGCAGCCGCACACGCTCCGGCGAAGCAAGGTGCTGCCGTATCCGGCTCTCGAACTGTTGCCGGTCGGCACTTTGCGCCCAACGCCGCCAGTCCCCGAGGCCGAACCACGTGCTGATCACCACGATGTTCCGGGCGTCCTCGCTGTCCCGCAGCGTCTCGCCGCTGATGTAGCCCGGCTCATCGAGGCAGCGGATGCGCAGTTCACGCAGAAGCTCGAGCAGGTTCTTCTCGTGGCCCGGGAGGACTCGCCGTTCGATAACCACCTTCAATGCCATTCGCTACCCTCCGGTCACTGTGCGGTAGGCTCGCCGGAAGTAGATCAACGGCTGCAGCTCCGGGTTCGCGGTCGCGCCCACCACTCGCCCAACCGCGATCGTATGGTCACCGCCCTGGATCGCTTCTTCCAGCTCGCAGTCAATCGTGGCCAGCGCGCCGGCCACCACGGGGCACCCACCCGCGCTGACACGGATGGGAAGCGACTCATCGAAAGCCGGCGCCGGCTCCCTGCCTGACGTCGCGAAGTATCCCGAAACCTCGTCCTGCCC